>JAATGK010000402.1 GCA_015654715.1 Alphaproteobacteria bacterium | reverse complement strand
CGGTCTTGGCGCCGGTAAGCTGCGGTTCGGCAACATGGTCGCCGGCCAGCATATAGGACGTCTGGCGCGAGCCGGGATGGCCGGTCTCGACCGCCGGCGCGGTGTCGTAATGGATCGAGATGGCAAGGTCGGCCAGCGGCGCCACCGGCACGGCGACGACATCGGACACCCAGGCGGCCCCGGCCGGGATGGTGATGTCGGCCGCCACCGCACGGTCGCTGGCCGGATCGATGGCATCGGCGCCGAGGGCGCGCGCCACATGCACCGAGGTCAGATGCAGCGGCGCCGTGCCGAAGGCGTTCGACAGCACCAGGCGGTAAGCCGATCCGCCCACCGACAGGCGGACGATCTGGCGCAAAGTGGTATCGGTCAGGTCGGGCGGCGCCAGCATATTGGCCGGTTCGACGATCTGCTGCGCGGTTGCCCAGCTCGTCACCCAATGGACTTTTGCGGCCGGGCCCGAGGGCGCCGCCGCTGCTGCTGCCGCTAACACGGCGAAGGCCACCGCCCGCATCACCTGCCGCATTCTGTCTCCCCGGACATCTGGCCTTATGATATCGCTATCACGCCGTTATAAACCGGTTTCTTCTGGGCGAAAATGCCGGGATTTGTTCGAACTTTCCCGCCAGGAGAAAAGCCCATACTGTCCCTAGAGCATGTCACCGCTTCGCGGCATCGGTGAATTGCTCTGGATTTTTGTTTGTCGCGCTTCATGGCCGAAAACCGGATTCCACTTTTCGGAGAAGCGCTCTAAAGGTTCGAATCAGCATGGCGGTTAGCATCATCGACTCGTCCTTAGGCGCGCCGAGCGGAAAATGGCGATGGGTGGCGACCGGATTTGTCGCGCTGGCGCTGGCGGCTGCCGTTTTGGCCGTGGTGGTGCCGGCCAAGGCGCAGTGGGCAGGCGTGGCGCTTCTTATCGGAATCGGTGCGATCGGACTGGTGGTGCTTTACGGCATGGGCCAGCGCAAATGGCTTTCCGGCGTCGATGTCCGGCGCATCGCCGAAGCGGCCGCGCGGGCCAATGTCGCTTGGGCGGTAACCTCACCCGAAGGCGCCGTGCTGGAGTGCAACGACGTCTACCGCCGCATGGCCGGGGCCGAAGGCGATGCGGCGGTGCCGCCGCCCGAATTGGCGCTGGCCGGCGAAGCCTCTGCCGCCGTGCTCTATCGCCTGACCAAATCCGCCGCCGACGGCACCAGCCGCGAAGAGACTTTCCCGGTGGCGCCCGGTCTCGAGATCGTCGCCGCAGTGCGGCCGCTGCCGGAGCACCAGGCGGTGTGGTGGTTCACCCCACGCTTGGCCCTGTCGACGTCCCGCGCCGCCGCCAAGCCCGAGGCCGCAAAGCCGCCGGTCACTGGCGAGGTCTTCCGCGATGCTCCGATGGGCGTTGCTTTCGCCGCTGCGGACGGCAAACTCACCGAAGCCAACACCGCCTTCCGGGCCTTCTTCGCGGGCGCCCAGGTCGGCCAATTGCTCGCCGATCTGATCGATCCGGCCGATTGCGGCCGCGCTCTCGATCTGGTCGAAAAGGCCGCCAACGGCGACACCAACCTCGGCGCGGTGGAAGTGCGCGCCGCGGGCCAAGGCGATCGTATGGCCGAGCTGTTCGCGCATCCGGCGCCGGGCGGCAACGTGGTGCTTTATCTGCTCGACATTTCCGAACAGAAAGCGCTCGAAATCAAATTCGCCCAGAGCCAGAAGATGCAGGCGGTCGGTCAGCTCGCCGGCGGCGTGGCGCATGATTTCAATAATTTGCTCACCGTCATCATCGGCAATTCCGAATTCCTTCTGATGCGCCATCAGGCCGGCGATCCTTCGTTCAAAGAAATCAACGAAATCCACCAGAACGCGCTGCGCGCCGCGACGCTGGTGGGGCAATTGCTGGCGTTCTCGCGCAAACAGACCATGCAGCCGAAGGTGCTGGCGGTGCACGACGTGGTCGGCGAGCTGGCATTGATGCTGCGCCGACTGTTGCGCGAAGGCGTCGAACTCAAGCTCGAGCACGGCAGCGATCTGTGGCCGGTCCATGCCGACGAGGCGCAGATTTCCAACGCCATCATCAATCTCGTCGTCAATGCCCGCGACGCCATGCCGAACGGCGGCACCGTCACCATCCGCACCGCCAACGAAACGGCGGAGGAGCCGGTGGCGCTCGGCACTGCCATCATGCCGGCCGGCGATTACGTCCGCATCGAAGTGGCCGACACCGGCACCGGCATTCCGCCGGAAATCCTGGGCAAGATCTACGATCCGTTCTT
>JAATGK010000189.1 GCA_015654715.1 Alphaproteobacteria bacterium | reverse complement strand
CCGCTAAAGACAACAACCCAGGAGGAATTCAATGATGCGGACAGTCCTGAAACTCGTGACCCTCGCCGTCATGGTCGCCAGCGCATCCGGTCAGGTGTTCAAGCAACCGCCGCCGCCGGATACTCTCAGCCCGGGGACCAAGGCCGTGATGGAGCAGATTCTCGCGGCGCCGCTGCCGTCCGACACGCTGACCGTGGCGCAGAAGCGCGCCATCTCCGACGACTATCAGGCCAAGGCGTCGAAGGTGCAGCTCGGGTTTTACGACGTGACGATCACCGAGAGCACGATCGCCGGCGTTCCGGTGCGCATCTTCACACCCAAGGACATGCCCGAGGCCAATGCCGGACGCGTGCTCCTCAACGTGCACGGCGGCGGCTTCATGGTGGATTCCGGTTCTCTGACCGAGAACATCCCGATCGCCGCGCTGGCGAAAATGAAGGTGGTGAGCGTGCTTTACCGGATGGCGCCCGAACACGCGTTCCCGGCCGCGGTCGACGACACCGTTGCCGTCTATCGCGAGCTCCTCAAGACCTATCAGCCGGCGCATATCGGCATGTACGGAACCTCGGCCGGTGCTGTCCTCACCGCCCAGACCGTCGCGCGCCTGCGCCACGACAAGCTGCCGCAACCGGCGGCCATCGGCTTCTTCGCGGGAGCGGCGGATGTGTCGACAACGGGCGATTCCGTGCAATTCCTGACCGAAGCCGAGCGCAAGGCCACGGTCTCCGGCATTGAGGATTACATCGGCAAGACCGATCGCAAAGACCCCTTGCTGTCGCCGATCTATTCCGACCTCAAGGGCTTCCCGCCGACGCTCTGCATGTCGAGCACGCGCGATCTGCTTTTGAGTTCGACTGCTCTCTTCCATCGCGCCCTGCGGCGCGCCGGTGTCGAGGCCGATCTCGTGGTATTTGAAGCGCTGCCGCATGCGTTCTGGGCCTGGCTGCCGGTGGAAGAATCCCGCGAAGCCAACGAAATCCAGGCAGCGTTTTTTGTGAAGCATCTGTAGCGCTCAATTATGCTCTTGTCGCTCGGCGACAACGGGAGGGGATTATGAAGCGTTCGACCATCAAATGGCTGCTGGGCGTTTTTGTGGCGCTGGTCATCGGCGTGCTCCTCGGAGGGGGCGCCCTTTGGATGCTTCGCCAACCTTTGGTCGCCAGGTTCAGGCCGCTGCCCAAAACGCTCAGCGCGAGCGGCAGAGCCGTCGTCGATGCGAGCTGGTCGAAGCCTCAGGCCCCGAACGACATTGCCGGGCGACGCGCTTTTTCGATCCATTATCAAGAGGACCTCGGTGCCCGCCAGCAGCGGCGTTACCCGGTCAGCATCAAGGCGTCGACCATCGCTGGCGTTCCCGTCCGCCTGATCCGTGCGAGCGATGCGCCGCCGAACGGCAATCTGGTGCTGCTTGATCTCCACGGTGGCGGATGGACGGCCGATTCAGGCTCCTTAACGGAGAACATTCCGATCGCGTCGATCACGAAGATTCCGGTTGTCGCGGTTCTTTACCGGCTTGCGCCGCAGTATCTGTTCCCGGCGGCGGTGAAAGATGGTCTTGCGGTCTATCGCGAGCTTCTGAAAACCCACAAGGCATCGGAGATCGGCATCTATGGCACCTCCGCCGGTGCGGTCATTGGACCGGAACTCATCGCACGAATCCATCGCGAGGGACTGCCCGAGCCCGGCGCCTTCGGCATGTTCTCGGGCGATGCCGATCTCGGCAAAGGGGGCGACACGATCGGTATTCTGCCGGTCGACATGGCGCCGAACTATCGGACCTACGCCGACAAATTGGCGGTCACCAATCCGCTGGTTTCACCGGCGCTTGGACCCGTAGACTTCTTTCCGCCAACGCTCTGCCTTACCAGCACCCGCGATTTCTATATGAGTTCGACCGTGAATTTCTGCCGGACGCTCGCCCTGGCCGGTATGCCGAACAATCTCGTGGTGTTCGACGGCCTGCCGCATGCCTTCTGGGCCTATCTCGAGATGCCGGAATCGGATCAGGCGTTCCAAATCATGGCGCGGTATTTCAGTCAGCACTTGGCATCCCAG
Organism: Alphaproteobacteria bacterium; assembly: GCA_015654715.1. Classification (GTDB taxonomy): domain Bacteria; phylum Pseudomonadota; class Alphaproteobacteria; order Micropepsales; family Micropepsaceae; genus Rhizomicrobium. The sequence goes on along the minus strand of JAATGK010000189.1, from coordinate 945 downwards.
GCTCCCCACTAAAAGGGCCGTTGCCTTTCGGCCGCCGCGCGGATCGCCTCGATGCAGGCCATGTTCCCGATCGAATCCGCGCCGCTGATCAGGCACGTCTGCCCGCGCCGGAGCACATCGGCGACGTGCGCCTGTTGGTAGGAATACGTCGGCATCGTGCTGCTTTCTTCCTCCGTCTCCACGCCTGCGAGAGAAATTTGCAGCCTGCCACCGAGATGCGGCGCCACGAAATTGGTGAGTTTCAGCGAACCGTTTTCGCCCGTCACCGTCAATTCCGCCCGAAAAGAAGAACTCTTCATCGAGGCGCGGAGCTTGCCCAACGCTCCATTGGGGAACCTGAGCACAGCGACGGTGGTTTCGTCGACGCCATAGATCACGCGCGATTGCGCCGATAGAATCTCCGGCTCGGTGCCGGCCAGGGCGCGCAGGACGTGTGTGCAATAACAGCCGAGGTCGAACAGCGCGCCACCGCCAAGCTCGGCGTGCCAGCGCAGCTCATTGGCATTGTATGGGATTGGGACTTCGAAGACCGCTTCCATCTCGACGATCGGTCCGAATGCGGCGGAGGTCGCGATTTCAATGGCGCGCTTGATACAAGGGTGATGGCGGTAGTGCATCGCTTCGATCAGCGTGTGACCGGAACGCTCCGCCGCCGCAACCATTTGCCGGGCTTGCGATGCCGTCATGCTGAAGGGCTTTTCGCAGAGCACCGCCTTACCGGCCTGCAGCGCTTCAATGCACCACTGGGCATGGTGCGCTGGGGGAAGGGCGTTGTAAACGAGATCGATATCTTCCCGCTCAAGAAGATCCCGGTAACTGTCGGCTACGACCGGTATATTCCACGTCTTTGCGAAGGCGGCAGCGCGCGATCTGTCGCGCGAGGCAACCGCAACGATTTCGAAATCCGAATTCGTTTTTAACGGTGTGAAGATCGCCGACGTGGTT
>JAATGK010000513.1 GCA_015654715.1 Alphaproteobacteria bacterium | reverse complement strand
CGCATTGCCGGCGGAAGAGGTGCGCGTGATCGGAGATGCCTTGCAGCCCTTAGCCGTCGAGCCGCTGATAGGCGTTCATCTGGTGCACGAGCAGCGGAATTTCACCGTCATGGCTGGGACCGTCACCAGCGGTCTCGCAGCGGAACAGCGCCAGCACTTCGTTCTGGATCAGGGCGGTTGCGGTGAGGAACTGTCCGCCATTCACCGTGGTCAGCACGTCGTTCGCGGTCGCGGTGAATTTTTCGAGGCTGGCGTTGATCTGGGCGCAGATCAGATCGTAGTTCTTGGAAATCTGCCCGGTGGCGGCGCCCGCTTCGCCGAGCTTGGCCGCCTGGACCTGGAAATTCAGCGACACGCGTTCGTTCTTGGTGTAACTCGCCGAGACGGTGGCGGCTTCGGTGAGCAGCGCTCGCGCACACTCCAGCACATCGCCGAAGCGCTTGATGCGGCCATCGCTGTCGCGGCTGAGCATCTTGTCGCGCGCCGCAACTTCACCGGCCAGCGCCGTGGCCATGAACGCCGCGTAATCGGAAAAGCCGCGCGTCGCAAGCCGTTCGCAGAGGCGGGCAGCGCTGTCGGCCGGCGCCAGCTTATCGGCGATTTCGGCATGGCGCAGCGCGTCGTATTCCTTCTGCACGTTGTGGAACAAGGCCGTCGACGGCTTCAGGCGCACCGACAGGAAGCCGCCCTCGATCGGTGTCACCACCGCAAACACCCAATAGTGCCGTCCATCCTTGGTGCGGTTCTTGATATAGGCACCGACCGGCTCGCCGCGCTTGATGCGGTCCCACAGAAGGTAAAACACCGCCCGCGGCATGTCGGGATGGCGTACCAGTTTGTGCGCCTTGCCGATCAATTCGTCCCAGCTATAGCCGCTGACGCGCTGAAACACGGCGTTGCCGGATTGGATGATGCCGTGCGTGTCGGTACGCGAGAAAAACAGCTCGTCGAAGCGAAACGGCATCTCTTCCGTAGTGTCTTCGGGGGGCATCGGCTGACACTCGAGGTTTCAAAACAGTTCTAAACTAGAAGTTGTTTCGATTGCCTTGTCACCGGCACCGGAATCAGCCTCACGGGCATGAGGTCTTATACCTAGAGGGCGGCGATGCGGGCCGTCGTCAGGCGCGGCGCAAGCGCTGCGACAGCACCGTGATCGCGGCAAAACACAGCGCCGGCAGGATCATGATCAGGCGCACGATATGGCGCTCGTCCAAGACCGCGAGCAGGGCAAAGACGCCGGTGCCGCTGAACGCCACAAACGTCACGATGGCGGCTGCGGATTTTGCCATATCGCCGAGATCGCACAGGGCATCGGCGAAAATGGTGGGATACAGGATCGACATGAAGAAGCTCGTGCCGACCAGGCACGCGATGGCGGCAGGGCCGGTGCTGACGGCGCTGAGGACGGCACAAAGTGTGGCGCTGGCGCCGAAGATGACGAGCAGACGCATCGGCGCGACCCAAACCATCAAAAGCGGGCCGGCAAGGCGGCCGGCGAGGAGGGCGACATAGGCCCCGACCAGCACCCGTTGCGTCGCCGCAGGCGTCAAGGACGGCATCACGGCCAAACTGTAGAGCGGGGCAAAGCCCGCGATGATGATCTGTGCGAAAAGGCAAAGGAATAAGGCCACGACGGCGAGGCGGAAGCGCCCGATGCGCAGCGGCGGCAGGAAACTCGCCAGGGTGCTATCGGTTGGGGCCACGCGGGTCAGCGCCGCCAGCGGAAACTTTGCCAGATCCATGACAAAGGCCAGCGCAATGGCGGCAACACCGACGGTCGAGAGCAGCGCCACCAGGCTGTGGCCGAACCCGGGATTGAGTGTGGTTCCGGCGAGAATTTTGTGCCCGACGAAAAAGGCGGCCAGCGCCCCGAGCGGCGACAGTGCTGCCGCCAGGACCGTCCGCTGGATCGCGCCGCCGCGCGAGCCCAGGAAGACGACGAGCGGCGTCGCCGTCACTTCCACGATGGCCAGTCCTGATCCGAAGACGCTGGCGGCCGCGATGAAAAAAAGAATCGAGCGCCCGTCGACGGCCGGATAGAGCAGGAAGATGCCGACTGCGAACGTCCCCAGGCCGAACAGCATGCCGATCTTGTAGCCGAAGTTGCGGCTGATGAAGGCGGCCGGCAAGGTCATGAGGAAATAGCCGATCGCCACCGCCGAGCGCGCCATATCCGCCTGGACCGGCGCCAGCGAAAGCGCCGCTGCCAATCCGGGCAGCAAGGTGGAATAGAGCCGGTGGGCGAAGCCCCAAAGGGTAAAGGTTGCGGCCGTCAAGGCGGCGGCAATCCAGAACCCCGTCGCCGTGTAGGTGCGTCCCTTGTCCATGACCCGCGGGTACTCAGCTATCTTTCCCGTGGGGCATAATAGGTGAGGGGTCGTTAAAAACTGCTTTTTCCCGCCCCCACCCGCATTCCGGGCATGCGCCTGGGTTTTCAAACCGGCGCCGGGCATGTTAGGGAACGGCCCATGCCTCCAGCTCTTTGTGTCACCAATCTCCGCAAGGTCTACCGCGGCGGCACCGTTGCCGTGGACGGCCTCTCCTTGACCGTAGAGGAGGGCGATTTCTTCGGCTTCCTCGGCCCCAACGGCGCCGGCAAGTCGACCACCATCCATTGCATCACCGGTATCGCGACGGTGACGTCCGGCACGATTGAAGTGTTCGGCGTCGATGCGGTGAAGGATTATCGCCGG
>JAATGK010000273.1 GCA_015654715.1 Alphaproteobacteria bacterium | reverse complement strand
GCCAGGCAGGTGTCGAGCACGTCCGAGGAGGTCATGCCTTGATGCACGAAGCGCGCCTCGGGGCCGACGATCTCCGACAGGTGGGTCAGGAACGCGATGACGTCGTGTTTGACCTCGCGCTCGATCTCATCGATGCGGTCGACATTGAAGGTCGCGGCGGAACCCTTTTCCCACACCGTTTTGGCGGCGCTTTCCGGAATGACGCCGAGGCGGGCGAGGGCGGTGGCGGCATGGGCCTCGATCTCGAACCAGATGCGGAATTTGGTTTCCGCCGACCAGATGGCGGTCATTTCGGCGCGGGCATAGCGCGGGATCATTTTCCTGGCGTCCTTGGGAATCGCCGGAAACCTAAACCGAACCGGGCGTTTGCGAAAGATCGGGCAGCACAACCGCTTCGATCAGGGCTTTGGAGGCCTCGTGCTGGGGGTCGCACACGATTTGGGCAATCGAACCGCGTTCCACCAGTTTCTTGTTATGGAACACCATGGCCTCGTCGGCGAGCGCTTGAGCAACGGTAAAATCCGAGGTCACCAGCAGAAAGGCGGTTCCTTGGGTGGCGCGAAAATCGACCAGCACTTCACGCATGATGGTTTGGGCGAAGGCGTCGAGACCTTTGAGCGGCTCGTCTATGACGACCAGCAGCGGGGCGCCGACAAAGGCCCGTGCCACCTGCAGCCGCCGCTTATCGAACACCGAAAGCGTCCACACCGGCCGGTCGCCGTCGTGGCTGGCGAGGCCCACCCGCTTCAAGGCTTCCTCGCGATAACCGGCGACAAGATCGCCCGACAGGTTGAGGTGGGCGCGCAAGGGTTCGTCGACGGTGTCGTTGATCGTCATGCGCGGATCGAGCGAATCGTCCTCGCCGGTGACGAAGGCGACGTGCCGGCGGATGCGTGCCGCCATCGCTTCCGACAGCCGGTAGAGATCGACGGCGTCGAACAGCACCTTGCCGCTTGGCGCTTTTTCGAAGCCGATCAGACTGCGGAGCAGCGCCCGCCGCCCCGACCCGGCCTCGCCGATCAGCGCCAGCGAGGCGCCGCGCCTCAGTTCGAAGGTCAGCCCGTCGCGCATCGAAGTGCCCGGCACACTGGAAAGGCCATGTACCTGGAGCAGCGGCTGACCGCGCGTCGCCGATGTCCGTGCCCTGGGCGGATCGAGGTTCAGCTTCGGCAGCGCCTTGAACAACGTCTTGGTATAGGCGTGGGCATGGCCGCTCATCAGCCGCACCGCATCGCCTTCTTCGACGACCCGCCCGGCGCGCAGCACCAGCACCCGGCCGCCGAGACGCGCGGCTGCCTGCAAGCCGCCGGTGGCATAGATCAGCGCGGCGCCCAGCCGTTTGTACTCCGCCTGCAAGAGCGACATCAGAAGTTTGATCGCGGTGGGACCAAGATCGGCCATCGGACGGTCGGCCAGAATCAAATCCGGCGTTTGGGCACTGACGCACGCGATAAGCCCGATCGCCAGCGTCACCGGATCGAGCCGGTCGGGCTTGGCATTGAGCAGTTGCAGCGTCACCGCGGTCGGAAAGCGTTCGAGCGCCAGGCGCAATTCCTCGCGGGCGCTGCCGAAGGGCGCTCCCAGTTTGCGCGCCACGATGCGCACCAGTTGCTTCAGCACGCTGGCATGCGGCGACAGCGGCCGGGTCAGCGGATTGGGCAGATAGGCAATACGGATCGGCGGCTTCAGACGCTTGGCGGCGGAGCGTGCCCCACTGGCGGCAAAACGGATGGTGCCGCTGATGCTGTCGGCCTTATCGGGAAAACCGCAGAGCACGCGCAGCAAGGCATCGGCGCCGCAGCCTTCTTCGCCCATGACGATCGCGCTTTCGCCCGCGTCGAGTCGCAGCGACAGCTGGTCGAGCACCAAGGTGCCGGCGCGCGACACGCTGAGGCCCTCAAGTTCGAGCAGCGGTTCGCTCATGCCCGCTCGCCTTCGTCAAGTCCGGCGGCCAGCCGCGCGCACAGGATGAGCAGCACCAGTGCCAGGGCCGGGAACGCCGCCGTCCACCAGGCGGAAAAATAGCTGATCTTGCTGGCGGCAATCATCAGTCCAAGGTCGCGGGTCGGGGCGCCGAAGCCTAAGAAACTGGCGGTCGAAATGAGGATGGTGACCGCCGCCAGCGAGCGGGCGATCACGGTGCCGATGAGGTAACGGAACTCGTAGGTGAGGTCGCGCTTCAAAAGGATGGTGGCGGGAATACCGGTGGCGCGGGCATATTCGGCGTGCCGCGATTTGAGATCGACGGCATCGAAGGCGCGCACGAAACCGAGCGGCGCCGCCGCCAGCCCTGCGGCGACGAACGTATAGCCGTGGCCGAACAGGCCGAGCAGCAGAATCGCGACCAGCAGTGACGGAACCGACGCCAGTACCCCCAACAACCCGCGTAGCAAAAGCGCCAGCGGTCGCGGCAGCCGCGCCGCCACGGCGCCGAAGAGGCCGCCGAGAACGATTGCGATCAACGCTGCCAGCGCGGCATTGACGCCGGTGGTGGCAAGGCCATGCAGCGTCTCGCTGAAGACGTCGCGGCCGAGAAGGTCGGTGCCGAAAGGATGACCGTCGGACGGCGGGTCGAGCACGGCGCCGGTCATGGTC
>JAATGK010000301.1 GCA_015654715.1 Alphaproteobacteria bacterium | reverse complement strand
TGTCGGCGAGGCGGGAGTTATCCAACAGAAATCCGTAGCCGGGATGCACCGCATCGGCGCCCGTGATCTCGCAGGCCGCGAGCAGCGCCGGAACGTTGAGGTAGCTGTCCTTCGACGGCGGCGGGCCGATGCAGACGCTCTCGTCGGCGAGCCGCACATGCATGGCGTCGGCATCGGCGGTGGAATGCACCGCCACAGTCGCGATGCCCATCTCCTTGCAGGCGCGGATGACGCGGAGCGCGATCTCGCCGCGGTTGGCGATGAGGATCTTGTCGAACATCAGGCGATGACGACGAGGGTTTGGCCGAACTCGACCGGCTCGGCGTCTTGAACGCAAATTTCGGTCACGGTGCCGGCTTTCGGCGCGGATATCGGGTTCATGGTCTTCATGGCTTCTACAATAAGCAGCGTGTCGCCCTCGGAAACCTTGTCGCCGACCTTGACGAACGGCGGCTTGCCCGGCTCAGGCGAAGTGTAGACGGTTCCAACCATCGGCGAGGCGACGGCACCCGCCGGTGGTCCCTTCGGCTTGGCCGGGGCGGGCGCCTCTGCGGTCGGCGTGGCGATAGCGGCAACCGGCGCATCCGCCACATATGCATTTGCTGCTTGGCGGACGACACGCAGCCGCGATCCGCCTTGCTCGATCTCGATCTCGGTCAGTCCGGTTTCCGTCAAGAGCTCCGCCAATTCGCGGATCACTGAGGAATCGATACTCGGCATATTCTTTCCCTTCCCGAGGGGGATGCGCGCCCCGATGGATTTGACATCCTTCATGTTCATTCGGCGTCCTCTTCGATCAGGGACGCCAGCGCGTCCACGGCAAGCACATAACTCTTCGCGCCGAAGCCAACGATCAGACCTTTGGCCACTGGGCTGATCAGCGAGCGGTGGCGGAATTCTTCGCGGGCGAAGGTGTTGGACAGGTGCACTTCCACTACCGGAACGTCAACCGCGCGCAAGGCGTCGTGGATGGCGATCGAGGTGTGGGTATAGGCGCCGCCGTTGATGATCACACCGGCCGACTTTAGTCGCGCCTCGTGGATCCAGTCGATCAGTTCGCCTTCATGATTGGATTGGCGGAAAACCACCTCGAATCCGTGTGCCTTGGCTGCGGCAGCGGCCATGTCGCCGATGTCTGCAAGTGTGGTGCGGCCATAAATTTCCGGCTCCCGTGACCCTAGGAGGTTGAGGTTGGGGCCGTTGAGGACATATATCGGCTTGGACAAGAATAGCTCCGTAACCGGTTCGGATTTGCCTTATAAAGGGCAATCCGCCTCGCGCAAACATCAATCGGGAACTGGCTTTATGGCTTTGACAGTGACTATCAACGGGGAATCGCGCCAACTGAACGGTTCGGTCAATTTGACCGAATTGGTGACCCAAATGGGCCTCGACCCGGCCAAGATCGCAGTCGAACGCAACCTGGAGGTCGTGCCCCGGTCCCAATACCAGGATATAGCCCTGACCGACGGGGATCGCCTGGAAATCGTGCATTTCATCGGCGGCGGCAACGCGCCGGAGCCGGCCGCGACCCCCATCGACAAGCCCCTGGTGATCGCCGGGCGCCCCTTCAAATCCCGCCTGATCATCGGTACCGGCAAGTACAAGACCTACGCCCAGAACGCCGCCGCGGCCGAAGCCGCCGGTGCCGAGATGGTGACGGTGGCCGTGCGCCGGGTGAATCTCACCGACAACAGCCAGGACAAGCTGATCGATTTCCTCGACCCCAAGAAATACACCTATCTGCCCAACACGGCGGGCTGTTTCACCGCCGAGGATGCCATCCGCACCTTACGCCTGGCGCGTGAGGCGGGCGGCTGGACGCTGGTCAAGCTGGAAGTGCTGGGCGACAAGAAAACCCTTTATCCCAACATGATCGAAACGCTGCGCGCCACCGACCTGCTCCTCAACGAGGGCTTCCAGGTGATGGTTTATTGCAGCGACGATCCTCTCATTGCCAAGCGTCTCGAAGAGATGGGCGCTTGCGCGATTATGCCGCTGGCGGCACCGATCGGCTCCGGCCTCGGGGTGCAGAATCCGGTCGGCATCCGCATGATCATCGAGGAAGCCAAGGTGCCGGTGATCGTCGATGCCGGCGTCGGCACAGCCTCGGATGCGGCGGTGGCGATGGAGCTCGGCTGCGATGCGGTGCTGATGAACACCGCGATTGCCGAGGCCAAGGACCCAGTGATGATGGCGGCTGCCATGCGCCACGCGGTGGAGGCGGGCAGGCTCGCCTATCTCGCCGGCCGCATGCCCAAGAAGCGCTACGCCGATCCGTCAAGCCCGGTGGCGGGCCTGATCTAGTCCAATCGTCGTGGCCGGGCTCGACCCGGCCATCCATTCTGGAAACTGGCACCCTCTGGATGGCCGGCTCGGCGGCCGGCCGTGACGGAGAACGGTTACTTCACCAGCTCTTTCAGTTCGGCTTCGGTGATTTCGCCTTCGTGGACTTGGCCGTTGATGATGAACGTCGGTGTGCCGTTGAACTTCATCTCGCGCGCCAGCCGGTAACCGGCGAGCAGCGACTTGTCCGTGTCGGGCGCGTTGAGATCGGCGGCGAGCTTGGTGACGTCGATCCCGGACTTCTGCGCCACGGCGAAAAGCACCGATTGATCGACGGCGCCGCTCTCGGCCATCAGCCCGAAATGCAGCGCCAGGAACTTGTCACCCTGGTTGTGTGCGGCAATCGAAGCGCGCGCGGCCATTGTCGAGTCGTCGCCGAAGATCGGGAACTCGATGAACGCGAAGCGGGTGTCGGCTTTGTGTTTCGCAACGAACGCTTTCACCGCCGCGGAGGTGTTGCGGCAGTGGCCGCAATTGTAATCGTAGAACTCGATGAAGGTGTTCTTGGCGTTCGCCGGACCGGTAACAAAGGCGACCTTCGGATCGAGGAACTTCTTCAGGCCGAGTTTGGCGATCTGGGCGATTTGCTCCTGGCGCGCCTCTTCGGCCGCTTGCGCTTCGGCCCGGGCCTGCATTTCGACCACCAGCTTGGGATGGCTGAGCAGATAGGACTGGAGACGCGCGTCGGTGGCGGCGGGCACGATGTCCAAGGCGACGGCGCTCGCCATCACGGCGATGGCGACAATGGCGCCGATAAGGCCTCCCAGCGCGGTGGTCTTCAAGCGTTCCTGCATGGCGTTTGGTCTTTCAATTCCCGCGCTGCTGTTTCATCTGGGAGACAGCGATCGCGATGATGTCGTTGGCTCGTTCCCAATCGGGCGAGCCTTTGGTCAACTTCTGGCGCGAGCGCATGGCGAATACCGCGGCCTTGCGCAAGTCCCCGACGGTATAATAGCGCTCCGAGGTGGCGAGATTGGCCAGCGCATCGTTGCCGAGGTCGCTATAGGCCTGAGCCATCTCGTACCAGCCGAACGGATTGTCGCTGTCCTGCTGCATCGCGATCCTGAGGTTGGCGACCGCTTGCTGTTCGTAGGGTTTCTGGCTGGTCGCGATCTGGGCGGCGGCGAGTGCAATCCGCAGCTCCGGCGCATCGGGCATCAGGTTCACGCACGTCTGATAGGGCGCGATGCCCTTCACGGGCTGGCTCATCGAGACGTAGATCTGTCCCAGCACTTCGTAGAAGAACGGGTTCTTAGGTTCTTCCTTGATCAGGCTGTTGATCTCTTCCAGCGCCAATTTAAGGTTTGGCTGGCGCATGTAGACCATGGCGCGGGCATAGCGGGCCGGCGCGCTCTTGTTGGTTACCGGATAACGGTAGAGCACGTCCTGCATCGGCAGCAAAAAGCCGACCACTTTGGCCTTGACCATTTCGAAGGCGTGGATCGCTTGCGGGCTGTCCGGCACGTCGCGATAGGGCGAGGCTTCCGCCATTGTCCTGAGGTCCTCGACGCGGTCGCGGCTGGCCGGGTGGTCGGAGGCAAACCGCTCGGGGTTGCGGACCATCATGGCCTCTTCGTTGGCCATGCGTTCGAAGACGTGCACCATACCCATGCCGGACTGGTGGGTGGCGCGCAGGAATTTCTGGCCCATCTGGTCGGCAGTGGCTTCCTGCACCCGGCTGAATTGCATGAATTGGGCCTCTGCGACGCTTTGGCCTATCCCCATCAGGACCATGCCCGCTTCGCCGGCACCGGCAATGGCCGCGCCGATGCCGAGCACCATCGACAGCAGCATCGGGATTTCGGCCTTGGCAATGGCCTGCGAGCCGCGCGTCAGATGGCCGGCCGCCATATGACCGGTCTCGTGGGCCAAGACGCCGATCAGCTCGTTAGGAGACTTGAGCTGGATGAACAGGCCGGCATTGGAGAAGATGTTCTGGCCCTCGGCCACGAATGCGTTGAGCTCCGTGTCGTTGACGATGTACATCTTGACCGCATTGGGATCGATGCCGGAGACCCCGAGGATCGGTTCCTCGTAGGAGCGCAGCAGCCGCTCGGTCTCGGTATCCTGTAACAGCGAGATGCCTTGGGCGGCGGCGGGCCCGATCTGGAGCAGAAAGGCGCCGAAGAAACCGATCGCGAACGCCATGATCCGGCGGGCACGGTCAGATACAAGTCTGCGGCCATGAAGCCGGTGCAGAGGGTTGCAAATCTTCAAGGCTTGAACTCTCCTCTCCTGCCCATGACGGTAGGTTCGCGACCTGCTTGCGTCAACCAAGAGCGGGCCTCAAGTGAATTCGACAACAGCCAAGGATTACGGCCAATTCATGTTGTACTCTCGCGCCTTAGCCGGTCTCGCCGGCATGCTCCTTCTGGCCGGTTGCGCGGTCGATGTCGGCAATATCGGCAGCGCGGTGGGGCTCGGTGGCCCAACCGGGACCACTGGCGCCCTCGCGGTGGGCGACGAGCCCTACTCGGTGCAAACCGGCGCCGCGATCCTGGGCCAAGGTGGCAATGCGGTCGATGCCGCCACGGCGATGTATTTTTCCCTGGCCGTCACCTATCCGGTGGCGGCGGGTCTCGGCGGCGGCGGCATCTGCATCATGCATGATGCGGTCAGGAACACGACCCAGGAATTCGACTTTGAAGCCCGCGATGCTGAGAAGGCCGGCGCCTATGCGGTGCCCGGCAATGTCCGCGGCTTTGCGGTGATGCAAGCGGCTTACGGTTCGCTGCCGTGGCAGAAGGTGGTGTCGCCGGCGGAACTCTATGCCCGCACCGGTGTACCGATCTCCAAGGCGCTGGCGATGCGTCTCGCCGCAGCGGGTGACGTGATCCGCCTCGATGCCGGTCTGTCCGCCATGTATTTGGACGAATCCGGCAAACCGAAAGCGGAAGGCGTCGTCGTTGCCAATCCCGATCTCGCCGATACGCTGGCGGCAATCCGTGTCGGCGGTTCCGCGCCGTTCTACAGCGGCGCCATCGCCGATCGGATCGCGGCTTATGCCGGAACCGAAGGCGGAACGATCACCAAGGCCGATCTCGTCGCCACCGCCCCTGAGCAGGTGACGCCGCGCGTGACTCAGATCGGCTCCGATTACGTCTTCATACCCTCGCGCAAAGCCGGCGTAGGGAGTTTTGCCGGTGTGTTGCTCGACAATCTCGCCAAGGCCCAGACGACGTCGGTCGGCGCCAAGGATCTCGAAGCGTCGGTGGTCTGGGCGCTGCAGCAGGCGCTGAAGGACTATCATGTCAGCGATCTGCCGAAGGACCTCGGCGCCACCGGCTTCGCCACCACGGACGCACGCGGACAGGCGGTGGCTTGCGCCGTGACCATGAACGGCCCGTTCGGCTCCGGCCATATGGTGCGTGGCACCGGCGTGACGCTGGCCAAGGCACCGTCGTCGGGTTCGGTCGGTTTGGCATCCGCCTTCCTGACGCCGATCATTGCAGCGCGCGGGGCCGACGATCCCGCCGAGTTGGCAGGCGCCGGCGCCGGTGGCCCCAACGGCACAGCCGCCATCGCCTATGCCCTGGAGCGGATCGCGGGCGGCGATGAAATCCTCTCGCGCAAGGACCTGCGTTCGACCGGCGTGGCGCCGTACGACACCGTCAACGCCATCGTCTGTTCGGGACGCTCCTGCGTGGCGCTGCCCGATCCAGCCGCCAATGGGCTGGGGGCATTGGTGCCGGTCAGGGAGAATTGACGGCAGTCATCTGCCTATCGCGGGGCCAGCACCCGACACGCCGAAAGGTGTTGCCGTGATCGAGCTTTCTGCCGCCGCGTATTCCTCCGTTCCGCCGCTGCGCGAGGTGCCGATTTTCACCGGCTTTGCGCGGGCCGTGCTCGATCATCTGGCGGAGGGGCGGGTGTGGTGCGAAGGGGGTGCCGCGCATGTGCTGCATGGTTACGGCATGAGCCTGGTGTGGGGCGAGGGCGTCGGGCGCGCGTTCCCGGCACTGCTCGAACATCTGAAGGGCGGAGCTTATCGCGACAAGGATGAGTGGCTGCAAGTCGATCCGCGCTGGCAGCATCTCGATTGGGACCAGCTCAACGCCGAGCGCTTCGGCCGCGTGAATTTCGGCTTCGATCGGGCGGCGTTCGGATCGCGCACGCCGGTGTTGCCGCCGGGCTGGACGCTGGCGGCGATGGACGAAGGCGCGTTCAATTTGTCCGATGTGCACGTCGCGCCGCGCGCGTTCTGGCGGGATTTGGCCGCGTTCCGTGCGCACGGCGGCGGCATCGCAGCGATCAACGACGGCGAGATTGGTGCCATCGCATTCTCGGCGACGCGCGCCGACGACTGGCTGGAAATCGGCATCGAAACCCGCGCCCCGTATCGCGGCCAAGGCTTGGCGCGCGCCGTCGCCACGGCGATGATCGCCAAATGCCTCGCCAGTGGTCTCGCGCCGGTATGGGCCTGCCGCAAACAAAACACCGCCTCGTTGAAGCTGGCGCAAAGTTTGGGGTTTGTGGTGACGAAAGAGGTGCCGTTCTGGCGATTGGCGGCGTGATCTGCCTCGCGCCCTTCTAATCTTCCCCGAACTTGGCTTCCACCAGCGCCAGGAGCGCGGTGATGGCGTCGGCGGAGTCTTCGCCGGCGGCGGAGATTTCGATTTCGGTGCCGATCGGGGCGGCGAGCAGCATCAGGCCCATGATCGAACGGGCGTCGACGGTCTGGCCGTCTTTCGACACCGTGATATGGCATTTGAAACGCGAGGCGGCTTCCACCAGTTTGGCCGAGGCACGCGCGTGCAAGCCGCGCTTGTTGACGATCTTCGCCGTCGCCCTGCAACAGGAATTCGGCATCAGGAGCGCTTCCCGCAAAGTGTGAAGCGGTTTTCAGATAAGAAGCGAGACATTCTAGGACACCTCAGCTTCCACTGCCGAACAGGTCAGCCGATCCGGCGCGCATGTATTTGCGGCCGGCTTCGATGGCATCGTTCACTGCCACTTCGAGCGGCTGCTTGGTGCGCGCGTCGCACAGCTTGATCAGGCTCGGCAGGTTGACGCCCGCCAAGACTTCGATCTTGCCCTTTTCGAGCAGCGTCAGGGCGAGGTTGCACGGTGTGCCGCCGAACATGTCGGTGGCGATCACGACGCCGTCGCCGAGGTCCACGGATTTCACCGCCGCCGCAATCTCGCGTTGGCGGCGCTCGATATCGTCTTCGGGGCCGATGCAAACGGCACGCAAATGACTCTGCGGGCCAACCATGTGCTCCATGGCCGAAATGAACTCGTGCGCGAGCCGGCCGTGAGTGACGAGAACGATACCGATCATGTTTCTGTCCAAAGGGAGGCCGAACGATAAACAATCATTCTAAGCCGTTGAAACACTAAATTGGGTTGCTGTCTTCCCGGTACAAGTCCTGAGTATAGGCTGCCGCCGCGGCCGCCAGTTTAGCCGGGGCAGAGGCCTCGAACGGGCGGAGGCTTATAACTGGTGGCGCGGCGCCTGAGGGAAGCCGCAGGGCCGCAGGGAGCCGGAAAAAACGCTGTTCGGGCAGGCGCTGAGGCGCTTTGCTGAGCTCTGCGACCAGCGTCACCTTGGCTTGTTCGACGTGTGGAAGAGCCAGGATTCCGACCCCGCGCACCTCCAAAAGCCCGGCAATCCGGGCCGGAGCCGTAGCGTAAAGCTTGCCCTTGCGCACGAACAGGTCGGTGCGGTCGTCGGCCACCAACTTGGCGCCGGCGGCGATCAAGCGAAGGGCGAGATCGGATTTGCCGCTGCCACTTTTCCCTATAAGCAGAATCCCGCATGACGGCGGCGCGCCGAACGCCGCCCCGGCGTGGCCGAGGCGAATGCACGTCGCGTGGATGTTGACCGTTAGTGCCAATTGATTGCCAGCGGAAGTTGAACCACGAAGCGCGCGCCGCCTTCGGGACGATTCTCGGCCCAAACCTGGCCGCCGGTGCCTTCGGTGATCTGGCGCACGATCGAAAGCCCGAGGCCGGAGTTCTTGCCGAAGTCGTGATCCTGCGGCCGTTCGGTATAGAAGCGCTTGAAGATGGTCTCAAGATTGTCGGGCGGAATGCCGGGGCCTTGATCGTCGACCGTAATGATCACCCAGCCCGGATCGGTATGTGCCGATATCGTCACCGTGCCGTCCTGGGGACTGAACGACACCGCATTGTCGACCAGATTGCGGAACACTTGGCCGAGGCGCTCGTCGCGGCCCATCACGCGCGCGTCGGACGGCAGTTCGAGGCTCAGCGCAATCTTCACGCCGCGCGGCAGTTCCATCATCGTGTAGATCTCGACGATGGTCTCGAGCAGCTTGGCGATATCGACCGCAGCGGCGGTTTCGCGGCTCAGCTCGGCGTCGAGGCGCGAGGCGTCGGAAATGTCGGTGATCAGGCGGTCGATGCGTTTGACGTCGGCGCGCACGATGCCGAGCATGCGCTGGCGGCTGGGCTCGTCGGTGGCGCGGGTGAACATGTCGACGGCGCTGCGCAGCGAGGTGAGGGGGTTCTTCAGTTCATGCGCCACATCGGCGGCAAAGCTTTCGATGGCGTCGATGCGGTCGTAGAGCGCGCGAGTCATGGCGCTCATGCTTTCGGCAAGTTCGCCGATTTCGTCGCCGCGATCGCTCATGTCGGGAACCTGCTCGCGGCCCGCCCGTCCGCGGCGCACCCGGTCGGCGGCTTCCGCCAGACGGCGCATCGGATCGGCGATATTCCACGACAGATAAAACGAGGCGATCAGCATCATCAAGGTTGCGAGCGCGAACACCTCGATCAGCTTGGTGCGTTCGAGCCTGAGGATGGCGTCGATGTCGCCGCTCTCGGTCGAGATGAACAAGACGCCGTAGATCGCCCGGAAGTGCTGCACCGGTACGGCAGTGGTCAGCACCAGCTTGTTGTGCTCGTCGACGCGCTTGGTCGAGGTGGTGACGCCTTCAAGCGCGGTGTTGACCTCGCGATAAACCCGCCCGTCCTGGCCGCCTTCGAGATAGGGCTCGTAATGGGTGTTGGGGCGCACGCCCATGATGGATTCATAGACGCTTTCGAGCCACTGCTCGAAACGGCTCCAGCGGTCGATCGGCGCCAGCTGCGTCACTTGCACCGCGTTGCGCGACAGGATGAATCGGGTATCGACGATGAGCTGGCCGTCGGTATCGTAGAGGCGGGCCCTGAGGCGCGTCGGGCCGACGAGATCGCGCAGGAGTTCGTTGGCACTCTGCACGTTGATGCCGCGACTGTCCGCGACCAGGGCGTATTCGGACAGCGTGGCGGCGACGACGCGGGCTTCTTCCTCGACGCCGGTCTGGCGTTCATCGACGAGGTTGGCGCGGGAGGACTGCACCCAGGTCACACCCGTGATCAGCACCGCAAACACAACGGTGTTGAGCAGAATGATGCGCCACCTGAGGACGGAGCGACGCGCGTTTTTTCTATGACGAAGAAATTCCATCCGACCGATCCGCCGGAACAGCGCGAGGATCAAACTTCGCGATACCGGTAGCCGACTCCGTAAAGGGTCTCGATCGCTTCGAAGCTGTCGTCGACCTGCTTGAACTTTTTGCGCAGCCGCTTGATGTGGCTGTCGATCGTGCGATCGTCGACATAGACCTGATCGTCATAGGCCGCATCCATCAGACTGTCGCGGCTCTTGACGAACCCAGGGCGCTGGGCGAGGCACTGCAGGATCAGGAACTCGGTCACCGTCAGGCGCACCGGTTTGCTTTCCCAGGTGCATTCGTGACGTTGCGGATCGAGCGCCAGCTTGCCGCGGATCAACGCTTCCTTTTTGGCTTCCGGGGTTCCCGCAGGCGCGGCTTTGTGGGCTTCGGCGCGGCGCAGCCCGGCCTTGACGCGCTCCAGGAGCAGGCGCTGCGAGAAGGGCTTTCGGATGTAGTCATCGGCCCCCGCGTTAAGACCCATCAATTCGTCGATCTCCTCATCCTTGGAGGTCAGAAAGATCACCGGGATGTTTTCCTGCACCTGGCGCAGGCGGCGGAGAAGCTCGAGGCCGTCCATCCGCGGCATCTTGATGTCGAGAATGGCCAGATCGGGCGGGGTGGCGGTCAGGGCCGTGAGGGCCGAAGCACCGTCGGTAAAGGTTCGGATGTGATAGCCTTCCTGCTCCAGTAACATTTGGACGGAGGCTAGAATGTTCTTATCGTCGTCGACGAGTGCAATGTTCGCCATGGCTCGGGCTCAAAGAATGCTCGTCACAGTATAAAGCGCGCGCCCATAAAGCAAAATGTCGGATAAAAACATGTCTGTGCCCAATAGTTTTCAACCCCGCCGCTTTCGCACCACCGCCGCCAGCTATGCGCGGTTTCGCCTCGGCTATCCCGACCGTCTGATCCGCCGTGTCATCGCCCAGACGGGGCTAAAGCCCGGCGATCCGGTGCTCGACCTCGGCTCCGGACCGGGGCTTTTGGCCCTGCCGTTTGCCGCAGCCGGGATGGCGGTGACCGCCGTCGATCCCGAGCCGGAGATGCTGGAGGCGCTCAATAACGACGCAATACCGGCAAAATTGGCGATCCGGACGTGCGAGGTTAGCTCCTACAACCTGCCGGCGGGGTTCGGGCCGTTCCGGTTGGTGACCATGGGGCGGGCGTTCCATTGGATGGACCGGGCCGCCACCGCCGCGGCGCTCGACCGTTTGGTTGTGCCCGGCGGGGCGCTCGCCTTTTTCGACGACGAGACCCTGAAAACCGTCGAGAATCGCTGGCGGACCGTCCTGGACACGGTCGCCGCCCGTTTCGGCGCCGACGCCTCGCCGCACCGGATCGAGCGCAAAAATCCCGATCACCGCTCGCATGAGTCGGTTTTGCTCGAATCACCGTTCCCGCTGCTGGAGACCGCCGGCGTCATTGTCCGCCGCTCGCTGTCCGCCGATGACATCGTCGGACTCGCCGGATCGCTGTCGGTGACCTCGCCGCAAGCACTCGGCGAACGTGCGGCCGCCTTTGAGGACGAACTGCGCCGCGAGCTGGCGGTATTGTCGCCGGAAGGACGCTTCTTACAGATCTCCAGAGTGTCGGCGCTGATCGCGCGGCGTCAGGCGGGAGATTAAGTCCGCGCCCGCCGCACCAGCCAGCCCGATAGCTCCAGGATCATCAAGGCGAACACCATCCAGCCGATGGCCGGGGCCGGTCCGAAGGTCTCGCTGACGATGCCGAGAGGAGCGCCTTTGCCGGTCGCCACGATAAATCCGGCATAGAGCACGCCGAACAGGCTTTCACCGACGATCATGCCCGAGGCCAGCAAGACGGCGAGGCGTTTGGTCTGTTCCGGCGTGCGGCCGCGCCGGCGCTCGCGCGGTTTGGCGCTCCAGCGATCGAAGATGTGGCCGAGCAAGGCGCCAATGACCACCGGCACGGTGATCGCCATCGGCAGATAGATGCCCATGCCCACCGCCAGCGGCGGCAGGCGCAGCCACTTGCGGTAACCGAGATATTCATCGAGCAGAACGACAAACGCGCCGATGCCAGCGCCGATGCCGATCATCCGCCAGTCGAGATGGCGCTCGATCACGCCGCGGGCCAGCGTCGCGATCAGATTGGCCTGCGGAGCCGACAACGGCGCGGCGATGGCGCTGCTGGGCCGGGGGCCGCCGGCAAAGCCGTTGGCTTCGTTGAGCAGGTTCAGCACCGGCGGGATCACCAGCGCGCCCGCCACCACACCGATAATCAGCGCGATCTGCTGGGCGCGCGGGGTGGCGCCGAGAATCTGGCCGGTCTTGAGGTCTTGCAAATTGTCGTTGGAGATCGTCGCCATGGCGAAGACGATGGCGGTGGTGAACAGCGCAAACGCCACCAGCGGCTTGTCGGAGCCCGCCGAGGGATGGATCAGCGTGACCAGCAGCGTGGCGCAGATCAGGATGGCAAGAATGCCGACGCCCGAGATCGGACTGTTGGAAGCTCCGATCAACCCGGCCATGTAGCCGGTGACGGCCGCCACTGCGAAGCCGCCGATGACGACGAAAGGCAGCAGCGCGGCAACGAGGGTCCAGGCGCTGCCGGCGAACGGTGTGCCGCCGAGAAAGGCATTGAGCAGATACGCGGCGACGGTCAGGCACAGCAGCGACAATCCGGCAATCCAGCGCGGCGACAGGTCGAGGTCGCGGCTATCGGACAAGTTTGTCGATGCATGCGCCGCTTTCACCGTCGCGATGACGCCGTGCACCACCGGCACCACCAGTTTGACCAGCGTCCACAGGGCCGCCACGCCCATCGCACCGGCACCGATGAAGCGCACGTTATGATACCAGAGGTCGCCGACATAGCTCGGCAGCGGCACGCCGTTCTGCGGCATGATCAGCGACAGCACCGGCACGGCGCCGAGCCAGGCGATGGCCACGCCGAGCAGCATGGCCAGACCCACCGACAAGCCTACCAGGTAACCTGCACCGAGCAGCGCCAGCGAAAACGACATCGTGAAGCTGGTCGCCGTCGGGCCGATATGGAAGAAGCTCTTCAACTCGGTCGCCATCAAGCGGGTGGCTTCGAGCACCGCCATCAGCACCGAAGCAAGCGTGCCGAAGATCACCGCCTGGAAGCCGACGCGGGTCTCGCCTTTGGCTTCGGGATTGAAGCTGTGGCCGATTTCGAGCACTTCGGCCGCGGCGACGCCCTCGGGATAAGGCAGGTCGGAATTGGTCACCATCGCGCGGCGCAAGGGGATCGTGAACAACACGCCGAGCACGCCGCCCGCAGCGCATAGAGAAAATACCGTCCAGAACGGAAAGCCGCTCCACCAGCCGACGATGACGAGACCTGGCAGCACGAACACCATCGCCGACAGCGTGCCCGCTGCCGACGCCATCGTTTGCACGATGTTGTTCTCGAGGATCGAAGAATTCTTGAACACCGACAGCACCGCCATCGATATCACGGCGGCCGGGATCGAGGTCGCGAAGGTGAAGGCGACCTTGAGCCCGATATAAACGTTGGCCGCGGTGAACACGAAGGTGATGAGTGCGCCGAGGACTATGCCGCGAACGGTGATCTCTTTGATACGAAGGCCAGGAATACTCACTTGCAATCCGACTTTGATGTAGCGGCCGGATTCTATTGGGGAAAATTCTAATGAAATCTGAGCCCGCGGAAGAAAAGCGTCGGTATGACGCGAATAGTTTGCAGCCGCGCAACACCATGCTCACAAACGAGGCAGTTCGCCCGTTTTGTAACCGATTGGTTTTTACGAATTTAAGACGCTTTCTTCACGCGCCGGACCTTCCACCCATACAGAAGCGCGATGAGCACGCCGAACGCGCCCCAGCCGATCACCGTCGCAGGAGCAAAATTGGCCGGCACCAGGGCCAGCGGTGCGCCGGCGTCCTTGGCCGGGAAGTAACCGCCCTGGGCCGCGACGATCAAGCCGGCGTTGAGCACGCCGAACAGGCTTTCGCCGACGATCATGCCGGAAGCGACCAGCACGGCAAGGCGCTTGGGATGCTCGGGCGACTTGGTGCGATTGGCCCAGACATCATAGAAGTGGCCGATCACGGCACCGACCACGACCGGTAGTGTCACGGCCATCGGCAGATAGATACCCATGCCGACTGCGAGCGGCGGCAGCCGCAGCCACTTGAGCTTGCCCATCAATTCGTCGAGTACGACGAGACCGATGCCGATCGCGGCGCCGATACCGATCATCCCCCACGGGATGTTCTGTTCGATCACGCCTTGCGCCAGCGCCGAGATGAGGTTGGCCTGCGGCGCGCCAAGCGGCGTTCCGACAGCGGTCGCCAGATGCGGCGCGCCGGCGAAGCCGCTCGCGCGATTGAGCAGATTCAGCACCGGCGGGATCACCAGTGCGCCTGCCAAGACGCCGATGATGAGGGCCCACTGTTGCGCCCGCGGCGTGGCGCCGACGAGTTGGCCGGTCTTGAGGTCCTGCAGGTTGTTGTTGGAGATGGTGCCGATGGCGAACACGATCGCGGTCGCGAACAGAGCGAATGCGACCAGCGCTTTGCGCTCGTCCGCTGCCGGTTGGGCCACCGCCATGAACAGTGTGGCGCAGATGATGACGGCGAGAATGCCGACGCCCGAGAGCGGGCTGTTGGAGGCGCCGATCAGGCCCGCCATGTAGCCGGTGATGGCCGCGACTGCAAAGCCGCCGATGAAGATGAAGGGCAGGGCGGCCCAGATCAGCGTGGCGGTCTTGGCGGCCAGCGGCGTGCCGGCCAGGAAAATCTGCAACAGCCAGCCGATGAAGGCCAGCGCGATCACCATCAGGATCACGATCCAAAACGGCGACAAGTCGACGTCGCGCGTGTCACCGCCGTTCTTGGCGGCGCGATGGGCACTCATGGTCGCGACCATGCCCTTGACGACGGGGCCGGCGAGTTTGGTCAGGGTCCAGATTGCGGCAATTGCAATCGCGCCGGCACCGATGAAACGCACATCGTTCGAACGCACGCTTTCGACGAAATCGGCGATGTTGGCGTGGACGCCGGCGCCTGCCGTCAGGATCGGCAGTGCCGCACCGAAGGCGATGAAAACGCCGAGTAGCATCGCCGCGCCGACCGACAGGCCGACGAGATAGCCGGCGCCGATCAGCGCCATCGAGAACTGCATGCCATAGCTGGTGTAGCCGCTACCGACCCGGAAGGCGCCGTCCGCTTCACCGACCGCCAGCCGCGTCGCCGTGATGATCGAAAGGGCCGTCGCACCCACCGCGCCCCAGATTACCGCCATCAAGCCTTCGCGGCTTTCCGCATTGGCGCCCTCGCGTGCTTGGTTGCCGACTTGCAGCACTTCGGCGGCGGCCACGCCTTCGGGATAGGGCAGGTCGGAATTCGTCACCATGGCGCGGCGCAAAGGGATCGTGAACAGCACGCCGAGCACACCGCCGGCGGCGCAGATGCCGAACGAGGTCCAGAATGGAAAGCCCGTCCACCAACCGATGATGACGAGCCCCGGCAGCACGAAGATGATCGCCGACAGCGTGCCCGCCGCCGACGCCACCGTCTGCACGATGTTGTTTTCGAGAATGGTGGAGTTCTTGAAGGCCGACAGCACCGCCATCGAGATCACCGCCGCCGGGATCGAGGTGGCGAAAGTGAGGGCGACTTTGAGCCCGATGTAGACGTTGGCCGCCGTGAACACGACGGTAATCGCGATGCCAAGCAGAACTCCTCGAACGGTCAGCTCGGCGACTTTTTTGGTGCCAGTACTCACGGCAGGTCCCCACTCTTTTTGTTTCACGCGCGTTTTTCGGAAGCCCTGTACCCCTCATTTCCGATCACGCTCTCTTGGCGCGCACAGTGAACAGGTCTGCGCGTCAAGGAAAGAGCTTTTAACGTCAATACCTTGGCGTGCGGCAGTCAGTCAGAGGGCCTGCGCCGTGATGAAGTACTTTATGGTGTAAAGTACTTTTGGTACCGTCGCGCCCGGATTGGAGGGGGCAAAACCCGATGAGCACGATTGTGGCGGCCGGACCGTCACAGACGGAACAAAGCCTGCCTAAGGCGGCCGTCTGGTGGTGTTTGAAAACTCTGGCGATCTCATTGGTCCTGATCGAAGTGCCCGCCTTGGTAAAAGGGCTGTCGTCTGAGGACGGGCGCGCGCATGAGCGATGAATTCGACATCCATCGGATCGACGACGTGATCCACGGGCGATTGCGGCTGGGGGTGATGGCGTGTCTGTCGGGCGCAGGCCATGCCGACTTCAACGGACTCAAGGCCAAGCTGCAGGCATCCGATGGCAACCTCTCGGTCCAACTGCGCAAACTGGAAGAGGCCGGTTATGTCGAGATTGAAAAAACCTATGCCGGGCGCAAACCGCTGACCCGCATCGCCATCACCGCCAAAGGGCGCACCGCCTTTGCCGCCTATCGCGACGCCATCGAAAAATTGTTGCCGAAATAGAGCGAAAAAAAACGGCCCCCGTTGCCGGAGGCCGTCGAGATTGGCAGTGGGGGAGCGAGAGGAGGCTCCCCCTTTTTCTTTTTGGGATTAGAACTCGACCCAATCGTCGGCAGGCGCCGCTTCGGCCGCCGCCGCGGGGGCCGGGCCGGCATTGACCGCCACCTTCTCGCGCTTGGGCGCAGGCGCGGGCTTGGGCGCCGGCTTGGGGCTCGGCTTCGGCTTGTCGACCGTCTTGGCTTTGCGCACGGGCACCGCGTCCTGGCTGGTGATGAGCTTGCCGTCGAGGCCGTTGACCTTGAAGCGGCCGAGCAGGTTGGCGAGGTTTTCGGTCTCGGTCGCCAGCGAATGGCTGGAGGCGGTGGACTCTTCGACCATCGCCGCATTGCCTTGGGTGACGCCGTCGAGTTCAGCCACCGCGGTGTTGACCTGGGCGAGGCTGTTCGACTCCTCCTGGGCCGAAGCCGTGATCGCGTTGACCACGTCGTTGATTTCGGCGACCTGGCTGACGATGCGATCCAGCGCCTTGCCGGCTTCGACCACGAGGCCGACGCCCTGGGTGATCTTGGTTGTCGACGTGCCGATCAGCGACTTGATCTGTTTGGCGGCATCGGCGGAACGATGCGACAGCGCGCGCACTTCGCTCGCCACCACCGCAAAGCCCTTACCGGCATCGCCCGCTCGCGCCGCTTCGATACCGGCGTTGAGGGCGAGCAGGTTGGTCTGGAACGCGATCTCGTCGATGACGCCGACGATCTGGCCGATCTGCGCCGCGCTCTTTTCGATTTCGTGCATGGCGCCGACCGCATCGGTGACGACTTGACCGGTACGCGTGGCGTCGTTTTTGGCGGTGGACACGGCGTCGCGGGCATTGAGTGCGCCCTCAGCCGTCTTCTTCACCGTCGCCGTGATGTTGTCGATCGTGGCGGCAGTTTCTTCCAGCGTCGCGGCCTGATGCTCGGTCCGGCGCGACATATCGTCGGAGGCCCGCGAAATTTCGTTCGAGCCGCTCTGGACGTTGAACATCACCTGCCAGATGACGCGCAACGTATCTTCCAACGTGTGCATGGCGGCATTGTAGTCGTCGCGCACCTTGGAATAGCTGCCGTTGAACTCGGCCTTGATGCGATGGGTAAGGTCGCCCGCCGCCAGACTGTTGAGCGCGCTCGCCAGCGAGGTGACGACGATGTCGACCGCCTTGCGGGTTTCTTCCTGTTCCTTGCGGGCTTCGACCAGACGGGCTTCGTTGTCGCGGAAGACTTCGAGCGATTTGATGATGGCGCCGAATTCGTCGCCGCGTTCCATCGTTTCGAGATCGACATTGGTATTGCCGCCGGCGAGCGTTTCGGTCGCGTCGGCGATCTTCTTGACGTCGTGGCGGATCATAATGACGGCAAGCGCCGCCATGAGGCCGACCAGCAGCAGCGTAACCAGGGCGATGGTCTGGATCGAGTCCTGCGTCGCTGCGGAATGCTCGGCGCTGGCCTGGGCCTGCGCCTTGGTCTGTTCCTGCGTCGATTTCACGACCTGATCGTGAGTCGGCAGCATCAGCTG
>JAATGK010000314.1 GCA_015654715.1 Alphaproteobacteria bacterium | reverse complement strand
TCAAGGTTGCGATGGGTGGTAGGACAGGCTTGTGGGAGCCGCTGTCGTCGCGCTGTGAAGAGCTTTATCGCGTCACACGAAGTCTCGCCAAGAGTGTCTATGGCAACAAGGTGATTTTCGAGGAGGTCACTCACGACCTCGGCTTGGTTTTCACCTCGGCCTGGATGTGTTCGGACCGCTGTGGTTTTGTCCGCCGTGCGTCGCTGCGCAATCTCACATCTGAATCGGCGGAAATTACGCTGGTCGACGGCATCCAGAATCTTCTGCCCGCCGGATTGACGCAGCGTTTCCAGCTCGAGTACTCGACGCTTGCCGATGCCTATAAGGAAAACGAACTTCACCTTCCCACTGGTCTCGGCCTTTTCCGCTTGAGTTCAATCCCCGCCGACCAGCCGTTGCCGCGCGAGTCATTGCGCGCCACCACTGTTTGGTGCGAGGGCTTGAGGCCCGTGTGCCATCTGCTGTGCGCCGCCCAGCTCGACCGCTTCCGTCACGGTCAACCTCTGGACGCCGAATATTTGGTGCGCGGCCGCCGTGGCGCCTACTTCGTCCACAGCACTCTGTTGCTTGCGGCAAGGCAGAAGCAGGAATGGAGTTTTGTCGCCGACGTCTCTCAAGACGCGGCCGGTGTTGCAGCAACCGTGGCATTCCTCGGCTCGGGTGCCGATCTCAAAGCCGAGATCGACCGCGACATTGCAGCCGGAACCGAGGACCTCGCCCGTATAGTCGGCGGTGCGGACGGCCTGCAGAAGACCAAAGACGAGCGCAATGCCTGGCGCCACTATTCCAACACCTTATTCAACGTGATGCGCGGCGGCATTCCCGAAAGCGGCTATCGGATTTCGCGCGAAGATTTCTCCGCTTTCGTGACGACGGCCAATCGTCCACTTGCGGAAAAGCACGGTCCGTTCCTGGCGGCATTGCCGCAAACTATTTATCGCGATGCGCTGCTCGACTTGGTGCGTCGCCAGAACGACTCTAATTTGGAGCGTCTGGCTTACGAATACCTGCCACTGACCTTCAGCCGCCGTCACGGTGATCCGAGCCGACCGTGGAACATCTTCACGATCGACGTCAAAGGCGTCCATGGCGAACGTATCCTCAACTACGAGGGCAATTGGCGCGACATCTTCCAGAACTGGGAAGCCTTGTCCTATTCATTTCCCGGCTTCATTGAGAGCATGATCTTCAAGTTCCTCGATGCTTCCACGATCGACGGTTATAATCCCTACCGTATTACGCGGGACGGCTTCGATTGGGAGGTATTCGACCCCCACGATTCATGGTCTTATATCGGCTACTGGGGCGATCATCAGGTTCCGTATCTGCTGAAATTGCTGGAAGTCGCAGTCCGCTTTCATCCGACGGCTTTGCCGAACCTGTTGACGCGGCGCCTCTTCACCTATGCCGATGTGCCCTATCGCATCAAATCCTATGAGGCAATTCTCAAGGACCCGAATGCCACCATCGACTTCGATGCGGCGCTCGATCGTCATATTCGACAGCGTGCCGAAAAAGTGGGCTCTGATGGTAAAGCCCTGTTTGCTGCCGACGGTATTCCCTATCAAGTCAATCTTGCCGAGAAACTCATCGTCGTCATTCTGGCGCGGTTCTTTAATTTTGTTCCGGAAGCCGGATTGTGGATGAACACCCAGCGGCCGGAGTGGAACGACGCCAACAATGCCCTCGTCGGCCGTGGCGCCTCGATGGTGACCCTGTGCTACCTACGTCGGTTCTTAGCCCTTGCGCGCGATCTGTTCGCTTCGGCCGGCGATCAGACGGTTGAAGTGTCGGCGGCGGTCGCGACGGCGTTTTTGCGCGTTGCCGAAATTCTTCGTTCGCATTCCGGATTGCTGCAAGGCGCCATCTCGGATAAGGATCGCAAGATCGTGCTCGACGCACTCGGCCTCGCCGGCAGCGACTATCGGGAGGCGGTGTATGCTCGCGGTCTTTCCGGCCGCGCGCCGGTGCCCGCTGCGGCGCTGATCGATTTTTGCGGCACTGGCATCCTCTATATTGATCATGCGATCCGGACCAACCGCCGGGCCGACGGCCTCTATCACGCCTACAACATTCTCGAGTTTGGTGTCAGCGGCATTGCGATTCGGCGGCTGCAGGAAATGCTGGAAGGACAGGTGCCAGTGCTCAGTTCCGGCGCGCTCACGCCGGTGGAGGCGGCCGACCTTCTCGATGCGCTGCGCAAAAGCAAGCTCTATCGGGAAGATCAGAACAGCTACATGCTGTATCCCGACAAGACGCTGCCAGGCTTCTTCCAGAAAAACAACATTCCGGCCGAGGGCTTGGCGTCATGCCGGACGCTGGTCGGGATGATTGCCCGGGATGATCGCCGTATCGTGGTCCAGGACGTGAATGGCGTTGCTCATTTCAATGCTGCTTTCTCCAACGTATCGGTGTTGGAACAGGCGCTCGTGCCGCTGGGCTTGCCGGCCGACGAGCACGCCCGCGTTCTTGCCCTGTATGAGGAGGTTTTTCACCACAAGTCCTTCACCGGCCGCTCCGGTTCGTTCTACAAATACGAAGGTCTCGGCTGCATCTACTGGCACATGGTGTCAAAGCTCCTGCTGTCTGTGCAGGAGATGATGTGGCAGGCGGGGGAAGGCGACGTGCTCGAACGCCTGCGGCGGCAATATCGCGATATCCGCGAGGGTATTGGCACCCATAAGTCGCCCTCGATTTATGGTGCCATTCCGCTCGATCCCTATTCCCACACCCCTGGCTTTGCCGGGGCGCAGCAGCCAGGCATGACGGGACAGGTTAAAGAGGACATCATTTCACGATTTGGCGAGATGGGCGCCTCGGTGGATAACGGCTGCTTGGTTTTTTCGGCTGCGATGATTAAGCGCGACGAATTCCTGAGCGAAGGGACGCATTTCGAATTCTTCGATGTCGACGGTGTGAAGCAGACGTTGGATTTGGCGCCGGGTACTCTCGGTTTTACGATTTGCCAGGTGCCTGTGGTCATACATGAATGCGGTGCTGGCGACATCGACATCACGATGGCAGACGGCGTCCATCGTAGCAATACAGGTTTGCGCCTTGATGTGGAAACAAGCCGCGCCGTTTTTCAGCGCGATGGCTCCGTGCGCCGGTTGGACGTCAACGCGGGCTCGTGGGGTGGCGACGCATCCGTGCAGCCGCCGCAGCCGCAGAGTGCGATACGCCGCTGGTTCTCTCAGCAGTTCGGCGGCACCGCGGTCGCAACGGCGATGCACTCGGGAGAAAACGACGCGCACCACAAATGCGACGTGCCTGGGCCTTCCAGAAAGGGTTAAGTGTGATGTTCAAAGCTTGGATGCTGGCCGCAGCGGCCGGAACGATGGTGGGTGCCAGCGCTGAGCCTGCGGCGATGCCATGGCTCGATCCTGGCAAGCCGGCCGCGCAGCGGGCCGCCGCCGCCGTCGCCGCGATGACCCTCGACGAAAAGCTGACGCTGATCTTCAGTTACAGTGAACCCGATACCCTTGACAAAGAGCCGGACGATGTCGTCCCGGCTGCCACGAGAGCGGAAGTGCGTGCGAAGATGATTCCCGCATCGGCCGGCTATCTTCCCGGCATTCCGCGTCTCAAGATTCCGGGCCAGTGGTTCACGGATGCCTCGATGGGAGTCCATATCGACAAGGGCCGCACGGCATTGCCGTCCTCGATGGCGACGGCCGCGAGTTTCGATCCGTCGGTCGCCGAGAGCGGCGGCAAGATGGTCGCCACCGAGGCACGTTTGAGCGGCTTCAATATCTTGCTCGCCGGCGGCGTCAATCTGGCCCGCGAACCGCGCAACGGGCGCAATTTCGAATATGTCGGCGAGGACCCGCTTCTGGCCGGCGAAATGGGCGGCGCTGCGATTCGCGGCATCCAGTCGATGCACATTGTCTCGACTCTGAAGCATTACGCGATCAACAATCAGGAGACTCATCGCAAGACGGTCGACGCCACGATTTCGACGGAAGCGATGCGGCAGTCCGAGCTTCTGGCGTTCGAGCTTGCGGTCGAAAAGGGCAATCCCGCGTCGGTGATGTGCTCCTACAACCTGCTCAACGGCCAATGGGCTTGCGAGAACGACTATCTTCTCAATCGCACATTGAAGCGGGATTGGAAGTACAAGGGCTATGTCATGTCGGATTGGGGCGGCGTGCATTCGACCGTC
>JAATGK010000300.1 GCA_015654715.1 Alphaproteobacteria bacterium | reverse complement strand
TGGAATTCAATCTGGCGATGCTCTACGAGTATTCGCAGCGTGATTACACCGATGACCAGTTGGATTGGTTTGTGCGCAACTCGTGCAATAGCGCCGGCACTGATCCGAGCCGCATGGTTCCGGAAAACGTTAAGGCCGATAGCCTGCATTATCTGACCTCCGGCACGTTCCAGAATGCGAGCTTTTTCCTTCTGAACCAGGAGTTCCGCGAAAACATTCACTTCATCGACTTTAACCCGTCGGTGGATTGGACGCCGGCTTCGAACGTGAAGGTACATGGTTCTTTGGACTACAACGATAGTTCGATGGACCGTAGTCAGTGGGCCTATCTCGTCCAGACCACGCCTGGCGCGGGTTACACCGTGAACTACTCGATGGCCCCCGGCCAGGACATGCCCACGATCAAGACCAACGCCCCGATCGCCAATCCCGCGAGCAATACATGGGAATGGTATGACGTTCGTGCCCAGCCGCTCTTCCGTGACACGGTCGATAAGGCCGCAGAACTGGACGCTACCGTGGGTGACAATTCGGCCAGCCTGAAATTCGGTTACGATTATCAGGAGCATAGCCGTTACATCGACGCGCGCGACAATGGCACGATGGCCAAAAACTGCGTCACCGGTCAGGGTGCTTGTACGCTTCCGGATGGAACGACGCGTCCGGCAGGTACCGGCTTGGTTCCCAATTCGCAGCTCTCGCAATACTTGACGACGATTCCGGTCAGTGGGTTCCTGAGCTCGAGCGACGGCAGTCTCGGCATCAACAACTTCATCGCCGCCACGAACGCTCTCAATCAGGCGACGAATATGCGCGGCTTCCTTGACACCGCGCCGTTCACGCCGACTGGTGCTCTCGGTGGGCAGAAATCGGGTTCCATCGACGAGAAGACGCAGAACGCCTTTGTGCAGGCGGATGCGACGGTGAAGTTCCTCAATCGCGATATGCATTTCAATGCCGGCCTGCGCTACTACAACACCGAGCAGGAGATCACCGGCCCGGTCTTGCAGGGCGCCGAATATGTCGACTTTACGAGCCAGCACACCTATCAGGGCGTGTTGCCGTCGTTCAACATGTCGGTCTCGGTTCTGGACGATGTTGTGTTCCGTGCAGCCGGTTCGCGGTCGATGACCCGCGCCCAGCCCGCGGCGATGTTGCCCGGCTTTGCCTTTAACAGCGCTCTTCTGAGCCCGTTGTCGGCAGGCAACCCGAACCTGCAGCCGTATTACTCGGATAACGCCGATCTCGGCCTTGAGTGGTACACCGGCGGTCCCGGCGTGATTGCGATCGACTACTTCCGCAAGGACATCAGCAACTTCACCACCACCTCCACCATCATCGAGCCGTTCAGCGCTACCGGTATTCCGGTGTCGGCTTTGACCCCGACGCAGTTGGCGGACTACAACGCCAATGGCGGTCCGAACGACTCCATCTCGGTAACGACCACGGTGAACCTGCAGCAGAAACTGCATCTCGAAGGCTTCGAGTTCACCTACGTCCAGCCGCTTGATATTCTGCTGGAAGGGGCGGGCGTGAACGCGACCTATACCCGCGTCACGCAGTATGTCGATCCGGGTCTGTCGGTTGCCCAGGCGCAGGGTATTGCGACCGGTGTTGCACCTTATACCTTCAACGTCGGCGGTTATTACGAGAACGACGATGTCTCGTTGCACCTGTCCTACAACTACACCGCCAAGTTCGTCTCCTTCGCCACGCCTGCCAGCCAGAATATCATGCAGCCGGAGTACACGGCTCCGTATGGTCAGCTCGACCTGTCGGCCAGCTATACTATTCCGGGGCTGAAGGGTACGCCGATCGACGGTGCGCAAGTGACCTTGGATGTGCTCAACATCACAGAGTCCACGATGCGCAGCTATGTGGGTGATACGAACAACCCGAACAGCGTCTACTATCCGGGTATGTCGGTCATTCTCGGCCTGCGCGGTAAGGTCTAGGCCGCCGCGAAAGTACAGGATACCGGTGGAGAGCGTGCCTAAGCGCTCTCCACCACTCCCCGAATGCCAATTGCTCTAGGGACAATTCCTCCCCTTTGGGCAAGTCTGGCGGCATTTCAGGAATGGGATGCCGCCCTTTTTTTACGCCCTTTGCAGATATGATTTGGGCCTGACCATGAACCGCACACAAGCTTGGTGGGTGCTGGCGTTCTCTGCATTTCTATTTGCGAGCGCCGCGGCCGCAGGCCCCGCGCTACCGCAACTGCATTCTTCGCATGGCGCCGTACAGCTCTATGTCGACGGCCGGCCTTATCTCATTCTTGGTGGAGAACTCGACAATTCGAGCGCCTCAAGTGCGGGCTTCATGCAGCCTGTCTGGCCGAAATTGGCCGCCATGCATCTCAACACGGTGCTTACGCCCGTTTATTGGGAGTTGATCGAGCCCCAAGAAGGAAAATTCGATTTTCGCAGCGTCGATGTTCTCATCACCAATGCCCGCAAGCACAATGTGCGTCTGGTGTTGTTGTGGTTCGGCAGCTGGAAAAACAGCATGTCGAGTTACGTGCCGGCTTGGGTCAAGCGCGATCCGCAACGTTTCCCGCGGGCGCAGACTTCGGACGGTAAAGGGCTCGAAATCCTTTCGGCTTTGAGTGAGAGCAATCTGCGGACTGATATCCGTGCTTTTACGGCGCTGATGAAGCATTTGCGCGATATCGACGGTACCAAACACACCGTCATCATGATCCAGCCCGAAAACGAAGTCGGCATGATTCCGGAGGCGCGCGATCACAGCGCCGCTGCCAACGCTGCTTTTGCGGCGCCGGTTCCGGCCCAGCTCACCGATTATCTTACCCAGCACAAGGATAGCTTGGCGCCGTCCGTACGTGAGGCGTGGCAGGGCCATGGCTTCAAAACAGGTGCGAGCTGGGAAGAAACCTTCGGAGACGGTATTGCTACGGACGAATTGTTCAATGCCTGGAGCGAGGGGCTTTATACCGGCAAAGTCGCGGCGGCCGGCAAGGCGGTCTATCCGTTGCCGATGTATGTCAACGCGGCGCTGATCCGGCCGGGAAAACAACCTGGGCAATATCCGAGCGGCGGCCCGCTGCCGCATCTCTTCGACATTTGGCGCGCCGCGGCGCCCGCTGTGGATATGCTGTCGCCCGATCTCTATTTCCCCAATTTCGCCGAATGGGCCAGCCGCTACGTCCGGCCGGACAATCCCTATTTCATTCCGGAAACGGGCCGGGTGAATGCGGCGGAGATGTCAGCGAATGCCTATTGGGCCTTTGCGAAGCTGAACGCTATTGGATTCTCGCCTTATTCGCCGGAATATCTGAGCGCCGACGAACAAAAGGTGCTGGCGGAATCCTACGACGTGCTACGCCAGATGACGCCGCTGATCCTGGCGGCCCAGGGAAGCGAAAAAATTGCCGCCATCCGGCCGCCTGTGGCTTTCGATGGCACCCAGGATTTGACGGCGCAGACACTCACGTTCGGCAATTACCTCTTCGATGTTCATTTCAAGCTTCCGCCGCCAGTCTCGACGGGTGCGCGCGAAGAAGTGCCGATGCCGGGCGCGCATGGCGCGATGATTATCCAAACCGGCGCGGACGAATTTGTCGTGGCCGGAACCGGCATGATCGTTATGTTTAGAACCAGCGGTATCGCCGACAGCATCGCTGGAATTGAGTCCGTTTGGGAAGGTCACTACGTCAAGGGCGCTTGGGTGCCGGATCGGTGCCTGAACGGCGATGAGAATAATCAGGGCCGTCAATTGAACGTGCCCGCAGGGAAATTCTCCATCTTTCGGGTTCGTCTTTATCATTATCATTGAGACGGGCGTCGGGGCGCGGATGAATTCGGGAGCCGACGAAATGCCTACGTTTAATCAAGCCTTGAAAATTGCCATGACAGCGGCCTCGCTGATGCTGTCGCTTCTTGCTATGGCGCCGGCCGAAGCCAAAGGCCTTGTGCTCTATAGCCATGGCAGCGTTGCTTCCATCCGCACCGTT
>JAATGK010000011.1 GCA_015654715.1 Alphaproteobacteria bacterium | reverse complement strand
CGACGGCGCCAGGAAGGTCAGGCGCGTCTTGCCGGCGCCAGTCGGGCGCATATCGGAAAGCTCGCCCTTACGGTTCGATATCTTCTCGATGACAATGCCGGTATAGGGATCGTCGACGTCGATCGAGACTTCCTCGATCGGCTCCAGACGTTCGCCGCTGACGGGATCTGTCTGATACAGCACGCGCGGGCGGCTGATCGACATCTCGAAGCCCTCACGGCGCATTTGCTCGACCAGCACGCCAAGCTGGAGTTCGCCGCGGCCGGCCACTTCATAGGCGCCCTCGCCGGTCTCGTGGATGTGGATGGCGACGTTGCCTTCGGCCTCGCGCATAAGCCGTTCGCGGATGACGCGGCTCTGCACCTTGTCGCCTTCGCGCCCTGCCAGCGGGGAATCGTTGACCGAGATGGTCATTGCCAAGGTCGGCGGATCGATCGGATTGGAGTGGATTGGCTCTTCGACGGTGATGTCGCACAGCGTGTCGGCAACGGTCGCGATCTGCAGACCGGCAATGGCGACGATATCGCCAGCCTCTGCCCGCTCTACCGGAACGCGCGCCAGCCCCCGGAAAGCGAGCAGTTTCGTCGCACGCGCCCGTTCCACGACGGAACCGTCACGGTTCAACGCTTTAATCTGCCGGTTGATCGTGATGGCGCCGGTTTCGATGCGACCGGTCAGCACTCGACCCAGATAGGGGTCGGCTTCCAATGTAGTCACCAGCATGGTGAAGGGGAACGCGTCGCCTGCTTTTTCGATTGGTTTCGGTTTGGGAACGTCTGAGACAATTCTGGCAAACAGAGGCGACAGGTCTTTGTGTTCATCCTTGTCGAGATCGGCCACCGCCCAACCCTGCCGTCCGGACGCATAAAGCACATGGAAATCGAGCTGATAGTCGTTTGCTTCAAGCGCCAGAAACAGGTCGAATATCGACTCCAGCGTTTCCTTGGGCTGGGCATCCTGGCGGTCGATCTTGTTGATGACGACAATTGGCTTGAGGCCAAGCTTCAAGGCCTTGGACAGCACGAACTTGGTCTGCGGCATAACGGACTCGGCCGCATCGACCAGCAGAACCACGCCGTCGACCATCGACAAGATGCGCTCTACCTCACCGCCGAAATCGGCGTGACCGGGCGTGTCGACGATATTGATGCGGGTTGTTCCCCATTCGACCGAGGTGCACTTGGCCAGGATGGTGATGCCACGCTCGCGCTCCAGATCGTTAGAATCGAGCGCGCGCTCTTCCATGTGCTGATTTTCGCGCACCGAACCGGATTGCTTGAGCAACTGATCGACAAGGGTCGTTTTGCCGTGGTCGACGTGCGCAATGATTGCGATATTTCGGATGTCCATTTGGAGCGGCTTATAGCGACGCTCTTCGCTAGGGGCAACCGTGGATCAAAACTCCGCGATTGCCTTAAGGTCCCACGCGGTATCCGAGCGATAGGCCGCCACCGCCGCCTTGATCGGGCCGGGAAACCCCGTGACGGCCTTCAAAGCCTTGGCTACAGCCGCCGCGTCGGCGGCGTGGGTGGCATCGGTGACCGGGTGGCCGGCGCAGCACTGGTGCCCCAAAACCACCATCGCCTGCGGCGCATGGACCCCGATCAAAAGGCTGATTTGCGCAACGGCAGCCTGCCATTCGGCTTCGCGCCCGGGCTTTCCCAGCCCATCCGGCCCCGGCACGCAGATCAGGTCAATCCCGTGTACTCCCAAGAACTTGGCCAGGCGCGCGTTGAGATTGACCTTGCGCTGATGCAGCCGCCAATCGGCGCAGGTCAGCGCAATAGCCAGTTTCTTGTGCCTCTTCCCCCACATAGGTGTCGCCCCCGATGCACCAAAACGCCGCCTTCAGTGGGCGGCGCCCAATATTCTATCGTCGAGGAATGTGACCGTTACAACGGGGCTGCCGCGTCAAATTGGCGATTGCGCGAAATCTGGGCACCCGGAAGCAAGCCGTCTCGTGCTAGGACTAAGTGCCATCAGCGGAGCCCCGGCAGAGCCGCAACGTCACAGCCCCATTTTTATAAATTGTGCGCCGGATTCTGAACCATGAACATGAGATATCCCAATACGTTCGAAGCCCCGCCGGGACGATTCCGGCAAGCCGCGGGCCGATTTAACCAATTATCCGGGCGCTCGCGGGCGATTCTCGTGATTGCCGCCGTTCTGGTTGTGATCGGCATCGTGTGGGCCGTGATCGCCGCCACAAGCGGGAAGGAGCGCTCGCGGCCGCCCGCCATGGTCGTGACGGCACAGGCAACTGCCAAAGACGTAACCGTGGTCGAACATACGGTCGGCACCGTGGTCGCCAACGCCACCGTCCAGGTTAGCGCCCAGGTCTCCGGACAATTGCTCAGGGCCGCCTTTCGGGAAGGACAGATCGTAAAAAAAGGCGATCTATTGTTCGTCATCGACCCGCGTCCGTTCCAGGCTCAGCTGCAGCAGGCCGAAGCAACCCAGGCCAAGGACGAGGCCCAGCGCGTCAACGCAATCGTCACGAAGAAGCGCTACGACGCCTTGTACGCTCAGAACGCGATTTCATCGTCGCAGAAGGACACCGCCGACGCCACCGCCAAATCGGCCATCGCCACTGTCGAGGCCGATGCGGCAGAAGTCGCCACTGCCAAGCTCAATCTCGGCTACACCGAAATCCGCAGCCCCGTCGACGGCAAGACCGGACCAATCCTGATCCAGCCCGGCAACCTCGTCAGCGCCAACGGGGCCAATCCGCTGGTGGTCCTGACCCAGATCGAGCCGGTGAAGGTTTCCTTTTCGCTGCCGCAATCCGATCTCGCCGCCATCCAGGCCCGCGAGAAGGCCGGCAAGCTCGCCGCGACGCTCGACCTCCACGATCCCAAGGCACCGAAGCTGTCGGCGAAAGTCGATTTCATCTCCAACCAGGTAAGCAACACGACCGGCACGATCGAACTGCGCGCCGATTTCGACAACCACGATCACACTTTGGTTCCGGGCCAGCAGGTCGATGTCGACGTGACCTTGAACAACCTTCCCCGAGCGACGGTGGTCCCGCGTGAGGCCATTAATGAAGGCCCGAACGGGCGCTATGTCTTTGTTGTGGGCAAGGACCAGATCGCCGAAATGCGGCCGATCACGGTGATCTATGACGACGGCACGGCCTCGATGGCGGTCAAAGGCATCAAACCGAAGGAACGCGTGGTCGTCGACGGCCAACTCCGCATCTTGCCGGGCGCCAAAGTCTCGACCGGCAAAGGCCGCAAACCCACCAAGACGCCATGAACATCTCAGAACCCTTCATTCTTCGGCTCGTGATGACAACGCTGGTCATGGCGGCGATGCTGATCTTCGGCATCTTCGGTTATTCGATGTTGCCGGTCAGCGAACTGCCATCGGTGGATTTTCCCACCATCCAGATCTCGGCCAGCCTACCGGGTGCGGATCCGCAAACCATGGCGACGTCGGTGGCAACCCCGATCGAAGCCCAGCTGTCGCAGATTGCCGGCATCGATTCGATGACGTCGCAATCGACGCTCGGCTCGACCCAAATCACCATCCAGTTCAAGCTCGAACGCAACATCGACGCCGCATCCCAAGACGTGCAGCAGGCGATCTCGGCGGTGCTGCGCAAGATGCCGCCGCAAATGAAGACGCCGCCGACCCTGCGCAAGGTTAATCAGGCGGACTCGCCAATCATCTTCCTGGCCATGAGTTCGTCCACCTTGCCGATTTCCAAGGTCGACGAATACGCCGAGACGCTGCTGGCGCGGCAATTGTCGGTGCTCGACGGCGTGGCACAGGTGAGCGTGTTCGGCTCGGCGCGGTTTGCCGTGCGCGTACAGGCCGACCCGGCGGCGATGGCCTCGCGCCAGATCGGCATCAACACGCTGGCCGATACGCTCGACCAAGTTAATCCCAACCTCGCCACCGGCTCGATCAACGGGACGACCCGTTCGGCCGTGATCGATGTCAACGGCCAGTTGATGAACGCGGCCGCGTTTAAGAAGCAGATCGTTGTCTATCGCGACGGTGCGCCGGTGCGCCTCAGCGACATCGCCAACGTGACCGACGGCCTGGAGAACATCCGCACCGCGAGCTGGTACAACGGCCAGCGCGCCGTCACGCTCGCGATATTCCGCCAGCCCGGCGCCAATACCATCCAGGTGGTCGACGAGATCAAGCAAATCGTTCCCCACTTTATGGAACAACTGCCGGCCTCGGTGCAGCTCAACGTCATCTACGACCGCTCGCAGTCGATCCGCGCCTCGGTCGAGGACGTGCAATGGACACTGATCATCGCCGCGCTCCTGGTGGTGGCGGTGATCTTCGTTTTCCTGCGCACTTTGTCGGCGACCTTCATTCCGTCGCTGGCGTTGCCGATCGCAGTCATCGGCACCTTCGCCGGCATGAGCTTCCTCGGCTACAGCCTCGACAATTTGTCGCTGATGGCCCTGACGCTGTCGGTCGGCTTCGTGGTCGACGACGCCATTGTCATGCTCGAAAACATCGTGCGCCATGTCGAATTGGGCGAAACCGCCTTCGAGGCCGCGCTGAAGGGCGCCAAGGAAATTGCCTTCACCATCCTGTCGATGACGGTGTCGCTGGCGGCGGTGTTCATTCCGGTCCTGTTCATGGGCGGCATCGTCGGACGGCTGCTGCACGAATTCGCGGTGACCATCGTGCTCGCGATCGTCATTTCGGGCATCGTCTCCATTACCCTGACGCCGATGCTGTGCTCGCGCTTCCTCAAGGATCAGCACCAGCATAATCCGGGCCGGTTTCTGAGGTGGAGCGAACGCTCCTTCCAGCGTCTGCAAGGCGGCTACGAGCGCAGCCTGGCATGGGCGCTGCACCACGGCCGGGTGATTTTTGCCGTGTTTCTCAGTAGCCTCGCCGCCACTATCATCCTGTTCTGGATCAGTCCCTCGGACTTCATCCCGTCGTCCGACATCGGCATGATCCAGGCCTCTACCGAAGCGGCCAACGGCACTGGCTATCCGCAGATGGCGAAGTACCAGCAGAAGGTCGCCGCCATCCTGCAGAGCGATCCCAGCATCGCCAGCTCGATGTCGTCGGTCGACAGCAACAACACGGGGCGCTTCGTGCTGCGCCTCAAGGACCGTTCCGACCGCCCCTATTCCGCCGACGAGTTGATCCAGATTTTGCGCCGGAAGACGGGAAGTATTCCGGGCGTCAACGTGTTCTTCCGCAATCCGCCCAGTATCAACATCGGCGGCATGCGCACCAACTCGATGTATCAGTACAGCCTGCAAGACCTCGACATGAACGAGCTGCAGGACGTCGCCGGCAAGCTGACGGCGGCCCTTAGGGCCGAGTCCATTTTCCAGGACGTGGATAACGACCTGCGCCTGACGACGCCCACTGTATCGGTCACAATCGACCGCGATCGCGCCGCCTCGCTG
>JAATGK010000029.1 GCA_015654715.1 Alphaproteobacteria bacterium | reverse complement strand
TTGGCGGCATCGCGGGCAATGCGGCCGTCGACAAGTCGAAGACCTTCTTCGGCGAAGGTTTTGTCCCGTCCGACAAGGACGCGATGAACACTTGGGACGGCTACGGCATCGCCGGCGGCGACCGCCCGAAGAGCGGCCTCACGGATTCCGAAATCGATCATGCGGTGGTTGGCGTTGGCCTGGCGCGCATTCTCGGCCTGTGCACGCCGCTTAAGTTGGAAAAATGCCCGGCCGGCGAAGCAGCGCAGAAATCCGCCAAGCTCGAGCTGCTTTCCGGCTCCGGCGGCGCACCCAACATCGTCGCCGTTACCGTCAATGAGGCGAGCGGGCAGGGCGCCAAGGAAATGGACGACTCCTATGTCGCTCTGCATTTCACCCTGGCGCAGCAACTGCTTTACGGCGGCGGCGAGCACAAGGCGACGGCGATCGTCGTTCAGCTGCGGCAGTCGGCCGACATCCCGCGGGCCAAGGCGCGGCTCGGCCAGTTGTTCGCCAGCCGCCATCTCGATCTCGAGTTGCGCGACTTCGACCAGCTCCACCCCTCGTTCAAGCAGATTCTCGGCTACTTCATGGCGATGTTCACGTTCATCGGCG
Organism: Alphaproteobacteria bacterium; assembly: GCA_015654715.1. Classification (GTDB taxonomy): domain Bacteria; phylum Pseudomonadota; class Alphaproteobacteria; order Micropepsales; family Micropepsaceae; genus Rhizomicrobium. The sequence continues at coordinate 3,052 of JAATGK010000029.1, read as the reverse complement.
TGGTGATGGCCATCATCGTCGGCTTCACCATTGCCAATACCATGAGCATGAGCGTGCTGGAGCGCACCAACGAAATCGGGACCGCCCGCGCCATGGGCGTGCGCCGCGGCGGTATTCATCGCCAGTTCCTGCTCGAAGGCGCCATTCTGGGCGCGCTTGGTGCCACCGCCGGCATCGTGATCGCGCTGGGCGTGACGTATCTCATCAACCACGCCCACATTACCTATACCCCGCCCGGCAATGCGTCGCCGGTCGATCTCTACCTGCTGACCAAAGGCACCGAGCCCTTGCTCGTAATCGTCTGGCTGGTGTTGACGGTAATCGCGACGCTTGCGTCCATCGTTCCGGCCAACCGGGCGGCGCGCATGAAAGTCGTCGATGCACTCCGCCATGTATGAGGATGCCATGAAGAACGTCTTGATCGGTTTTGTCGTTGCCGTGATTCTGGCAGCCGCGGCGCATGCGGAGCCTACGGGCCAAGAAATCATCGCGGCGGTGGATGCCAGCCGCAATCCGGGCCAGGGCTTTCGCGTCGTCGACAATCTCACCGAATATGTCGGCGGTCAGGCGCACAATTCGATGCAGATCGTCGTCTTCTCGGTCCAGAACAAGACGACCCGCCAGTTCAACAATCTGGTACGCTACGTGTTGCCGTCGCGCGATGCCGGCAAGATGGTGCTGATGAACGGCTCCAACATGTGGTTCTACGACCCGTCGTCGAAGGCGTCCGTCCGCATCTCGCCGCAGCAACGCCTGCTCGGTCAGGCGTCCAACGGCGACGTGGCGACCGTCAATCTCGCCAAGGACTACACCGCCAGGCTGCTCGGCGAGGAAAAGCTGCTCGACGCCGATAAGCAGAATCGCGATTGCTGGCACTTGGACCTCAAGGCCGCCACCGACGAAGCGGTCTACAGCCGCATCGAATACTGGGTGGAGAAAGGGACCAATCGCCAGATCAAGGGCAAATTCTATTCCGACAGCGGCCGCTTGCTGAAGATCGCTTATTTCCACAAGTTCACGCCGATGCTCGGCCGCATCGTCCCGGCGGAAACGATCGTGATCGATTCCGTCAATCAGAATTTGGTGACCACCATGGGAATATCCGACATGCGGGCGCAGGAGGTGCCGGATTCGTGGTTCCAGCGTGATTTCCTGCCGCGCCTGAAGATCGATTGATGCACAAAACGGTTCTCCTGATTGCGGTTTTTGGGCTCGCGCTTCCCGCCGCGGCGCAGGAGAACGACGATCTCGGTCTGATCCCGGGAGCGGTGCAGACGGCGGCGCCACCCGCGGCGACAGCACAGGATCGCGGCAAGTATTCGCTCGCCAATGCGTTCGGCTGGTACGGCTACCGCGGCACATTCGCGGTTTCGCCGGGCGATGCGATTCCCTCACGCTGGAACGACCGGGTCAGCGCCGATGCGCTGGTCACCTGGAAGCTGTCGAATAGCTTGCGCCTGACCGCCAGCGACGTGCTGAGTGCGAGTTTCGCCGACGGCGTCGGTTTTCCGCGCGAAGCGGTGCGCAACGATTTGCGCGAGCTTTACGCGACTTGGGAAGTCGCGCCGGAAACGTATCTCGAAACCGGTCGCATCAATGTCCGTAATGGCGTCGCCTTCGGCTACAACCCGACCGATTTTTTCCGCGCCCGCACCTCGGTGGCGCAATCTTCGTCCGATCCTGGCGCGCTGCGCGACAACCGCCTCGGCACCGTGATGATCCGCGGCCAGCATGTCTTCGATGGCGGCTCGCTGGAATTGATTTACGCGCCGAAGCTGCACAGTCCGGTGCCGATCGGCGGGCTGGCCTATCCGCTCGATCCGAAAATCGATCAGACCAATGGTTCCGACCGGGCTCTGGCGAGTTTTTCCTTCGAATGGGAGGATTTCAGCCCGCAAATACTGGCTTTTTACGACTCCGGCCGGTTTAAGTTCGGCTTCAATGCCTCGCACCCGATCGGCAATGCCGTCATCGCTTATGCCAGTTGGGCGGGCGGCAATGCGCCGGATGAGGTCGTCGACGCCATCGCTTTCGGCAAGCGCACCCGTACGCTGCCGCCTACTGTTCCGCTGGTACCGACGGTGTCGCCGTGGCGCAGCTTCAAGAGCGACGTTTCGGCCGGCGCTTATTGGAACGGCGAGGACAAGGAAACCATCAGCGTCGAATACAATTTTCACGAAGCCGGTCTGTCGCAGGATGGTTGGAAGAGTTGGTTCGCGACCGGCGCCAATCCGCAGTTTTCCTCGCTGATGTGGTACATCCGCGGCTATGCCGCAGACCGCCAGGATCCGGCCAGCCAGCACCAGGTCTTCCTGCGCGCCGATTGGAGCGAGCCGTTTCACATCCTGCACGCCGACCTCAACGCTTATGTGATGACCGATCTGACCGATGGCTCGTGTACCGGCCAGGTTGGCGCTTCCTACGATCTGTCCGATTTCTGGAGTCTCGGCGGCTACCTCAGTGCCACCACCGGCGGCCAGCGCACCGAATGGGGTTCGCTGCGCAGCTCCACCAGCGCCATCGTGCAACTCGTGCGCTATCTGTAGAACTCGAAATCGTCAATCTTATCAAATGGATGGTGATAGCTCCGTAGCCGGACGAGGGGCCGCAAGCGGCTCGCGCAGGTGCGATGACTACCCATTTGTCCGAATGATTGCTTGGGGTTATGAGTAGCGCGACCGGCGCAGCGCCAGCCCAACACAGGTGTCACTTTGAAGATCAAGCTCCACAAGAATGACCTGCCCGACGGCCTCGATCTCGGCCCCGTGGTGGCAATCGATACCGAGACCCTTGGCCTCAACCCGCATCGCGACCGGCTTTGTCTGGCGCAGATGTCTGCCGGCGATGGCATTTGTCACGCGGTGCAATTCGCGCCGGGCGCTTATGCGGCGCCCAATCTCAAGCGCATGCTGACGGACCCCACCAAGCTCAAGCTGTTCCACTTCGCCCGCTTCGACATCGCGATGTTCCGCCAGTATCTGGGCGTGGTGACGGCGCCGGTTTACTGCACCAAGCTGGCATCGAAGCTGGTGCGCACCTACACCGACAAGCA
>JAATGK010000420.1 GCA_015654715.1 Alphaproteobacteria bacterium | reverse complement strand
GGCTCGACGGGGCCGAAGGTGAGCGGCTTTTGCGCGCCCATCTTGACGCCGGTCCAGCCGTTCTCGTTGTGGCTGGCGGTGACCATCGCCACGGCGGGGCAATCGAGCGCGAACTGGCCGTAATAGGCGACCGGCGTGGTGCAGACGCCGCCGTCCACCATGTCCATCCTGGCATTGATGAGGCCGAGGGTCAGCGCTTGCTTGATCGACACCGAATAGGACCGGTAGTCGTGGCCGGTGACGACCCGCGGCGCGCCATGGCGCATATAATAAGTGCCAAGACCCAGACCCAGCGCCTGCACGCCCAACAGGTTCAGCTCTTTGCCGAACAGCCAGCGGGCATCGTATTCGCGAAAACCGTTGGGAGTGATCAGCGGGAAAATCTCGTTTTCGAAGGTATTGGGCTTGAGGTCGGAACGGGGTTTCAGCATGGCAGTCATGGTTTCCAAAATGGCGACACGCTGTCTAGCGCAAGGGGCCGAAGAGGTGAACGCTAAGAAGCGATATTCGCGCGAAAGAGGCTATTTTACCTGAGTGTGCCGTGATATGATGTATTATACACTTTGGTACCGATGAATGTGTTCTGATCTGACCAAGGCTGCCGAGCGGGCGGCGATTGCCAAACTGGCTGGAGCGCTTGCGCTGCCCGCTTTCGAGCCCGGCTGGGTTTGGCTGGCGGGTGCGGGCCCTGGCGATCCCGGCCTGATTACCGCGCTGGGGCTTTATGCGGTCAGCGTGGCGGACACTATTCTATATGACGCACTGGCCAACGAAGATCTGCTCGCGCTGGCGCGGCCGGGAGCGGAACTGATTTTTGCCGGCAAACGGGCGGGCAAACGCTCGTGCCAGCAGTCCGATATTTCGCACACCCTGATTGCGCTGGCGGGGAAGAATGAGCGCGTACTGCGGCTCAAAGGCGGCGATCCGCTCATTTTCGGGCGCGGCGCCGAAGAGGCTCTGGCGCTGGCGAGCGCGGGGGTGCCCTTCCGCATCGTGCCAGGAGTGACGGCGGGGATCGGCGGATTGGCCTATGCCGGGATTCCGGTGACTCATCGCGACACCGGCCATGTCGTGACCTTTCTCACCGGTCACGGCGCCGACGGCAAGCTGCCCGATCTCGATTGGGCTGCGGTTGCGAAGGGATCGCCGACCCTGGTGCTGTATATGGCGCGCCGCCATGCGGGCGACATCGCCGGCAAATTGATCGCGGCCGGACGCGATGCGAACGAACCGGCGGCGGTCGTCAGCAATGCCTCGCTCGCCGATCAATCGGTGCGCGTGACCACGCTGGGCGGCCTCGGCGAAGCGGCGGCGGTCAGCGCGATGCCGGCGATCATCGTGATCGGCGAGAACGTCCGTTTACGGACTCGTATGAATTGGTTAAGCGCGATGGCCGCTGCGGTGCTGGCGCCGCAGCAAAAAACCGCCTTACGTGGGACCGGCTGACGCGCTCTCAGCCTCAGACCTGCCGCACAGATTAACCCTCCCTTAAAGGGGGTGGCGTACATTCCTACGACTGTCCGGAGAAACGGCATGGCCAAGGCACAGTTCCACAAAAATCAGCGCGTCTACGTCAAACCCGTAGGGACATGGGCGCTGGTCGAGCATGTGGTGCCGCATTGGACCAAGGGTCTCGACGAACCTATTCGCGTTTTTTACGACTGTGGGCTGGGGCGCGAATTCACCGCCGAAGAACTTCAGCAAGAAGAACCGATCCCGGAGAAACTGCAGAGCCAAAGCGAACGCTGGCGCGTCACCCGTGCCCGCAACAAATGGCAACCGACCGAAGACTGCTCGCGCCATCCGGTGCCGGGCACGTATCCGGTGATCGTCACTGGCGAACAGGATTGGGGCGGCTGGCGCGTGCCGGTCGCCGAATACGATCTCGATCCGAACCGCATCGAACGGCAGGCGCGGCTGATCGCCAGCGCGCCGGCGCTGGAACGGATCGCCCGGGCGCTTGTCAGTTGGGCCCGAAAATCGGGCGAGGACATGCCGACCGAACTCGCCGAAGTCGCTCACGATGCCCAGGACGTGCTGACGAAGATCGAAATGGGTACCTGAGACGTAGAAAGGGGGGGGATATGTCACTTCATACGTTCACGAAGTACATTCCCGATAATTCGGCGTTCAACCAGATTGCGTTCGACAGCTTCACCAGCGAAGTACTGCGATCGGGGTACCATTACTGGCTGAGCAAATGCGGGAGCCGCCGGTTTCCGTCGCGCGACGACATCCGGCCGCGGGAAATTGCCACCTCGCTGCGCTACATCTCCCTGATCAAGGTCGAAGGCGACGATTTCATTTACCGCATCGTCGGCGACGTGATCGTGATGAGCTACGGCGTGCCGCTGCAGAACCGCCGCCTCAGCGATCTCGCCTATGACGAGCCCGGCTTCGATATCTTCGTGATCCCAAACTTGCGCAAAGTCGTAGAGAGCGGCGAACCGCTCGGCTTGCGTGGTAAGGTCGGGCGCGATGTGGCGCGGGTGAATTTCACCGACTGCGAAAACCTGCTGCTGCCGCTCGGTCACGACGAAAACTCCGTCGACCATGTTTTGACGTTCAGTTCCTACATGTCGCATCCGTTCGGATAAGACATTCATCCCATTAAGAAAAAAACGTACCGGCCGGGCCCTCGCTGCCCGTGACAATCGGAACGTGCGCGCGGGTGGTATGCGCCCCGATTCTGCGGCAGACTGAAGCCGGGGTCAGGGGGGATCGTTCATGTCGCAAGCGGGGACCGCCGCGGCGCCGACGCTTTATCCGTTCGAATTTCGCGGCACCGGTTCGGCCTATTTCGGCATTTGGATCGTCAATCTGGCGCTGACCATCGTGACCGTCGGCATCTTCAGCGCCTGGGCCAAGGTGCGCACGCGGCGTTACTTCAACGGCTCAACCTGGGTCGCCGGACACGCCTTCGATTATCATGCCTCGGGCTACAGAATCCTGATCGGCCGCGCCATCGCACTGGCACTGCTTCTGGCCTACACCCTTAGCACGCACTTCCATCCCGCGATCAAGGTGCTGTGGTATCTGGCCGGTGCCTGGCTCCTGCCGTGGCTGGCGAATTCGTCGATCCGCTTCAACGCCCGCAACACCTCCTATCGCAACCTGCGCTTCAACTTCACCGCCACCGACACCGAAGCGTTCATGGCGATCGTGCTGTGGCCGTTTCTCGGCCTGATCACGGCGCTCATCCTGTGGCCGTTCGCACAGCGCCAAAAGGACTATTTCTACATCAACAACCACACATTCGGCGGACGTTATTTCGAGACCAAGTTCCCCACCTGGCGAATGTACGCCATCTTCGCCATCGGGCTCGGCGTCTACGGATTTATTTTGGCGGTGTTGTTGGGACTCGGTTTCGCGGCGATGGCCGTTCTGCAACAGAGCCATGGCACCCCCTTCGCGAACGTGCCGCCGGCGGCGGTGGGATATATCGTGATCGCGATGTTCTACCTGCCATTCCTTTTGATCGCGCCGGCGATCCATACCATGATCGTCAACCTCACGGCCTCGGGTACGCTGTTCGACGACAAGCACCGGCTGGAATCGAAGATGGACCCGCTAAAGGTGACCGGGATCGTCATCTCCAACGTGGCTTTGTGCCTCGTCACCCTCGGTTTCTATTACCCCTGGGCCAAGGTGCGGCTGGCACGCTATCAAATGAGCAAACTGACGCTGGTCGCCAGCGGCGACGTCGACAGCTATGTCTCGGAGGTGTTCGACAGCCAAAGCGCGGTCGGCGAGGAAATCGGCAGCGTGTTCTCGTTCGACTTCGGTTTGTAACTATGATTGTGGGGCGCTACTTCTTCGCCAATTCCGCTCGATTCGTGCCGGCGCGCGCCAGCGTCGACGACAAGCGCATCCTCAAGATCACCGGCGAGGACGGCGGAAGTCTCGCCGAAGCGCCACTGCGCCAGGTGAAGATCACGCCGCGTCTCGCGGATCTGCCGCGCAAGCTGATGCTGCCGGACGGAGCATGCTTCGAGACCCTCGATAACGACGGCGTTGACGAACTCATCGGCATCGCGCGCCATCTCGTCAGCGGCGGCTGGATGGACCGGCTCGAGCGGTCGTGGCGGGCGATCGTTGTCTCGATCATCCTCGCCTCCGCTGCAGTAGGCGCGTTCGTCGTCTGGGGCATTCCGGCCTTGGCGTTCCAGCTTGCCATGAAGACGCCGGATTGGATGGCGGCGGCGGTTTCCGATCAGACCATGACCGTGCTTGACAGCCATTATATCCAAGCCACCGAAATCTCCGAAGCGGACCAAGCCAAAGCCATGCGGATTTTTGAGCAGGTCGCCAAGACCGGTGCTTGCGCGCCGCATGTTTGCCGGCTGCTGTTCCGCTCGCGGCTCGGTGCCAATGCCTTCGCCCTGCCCGACGGGCGCATCGTGATGACCGATGCGATGTGGCAGATGGCGAAGCCGGAAGAACTCGCCGGCGTCTTCGCTCATGAGATGGCGCATGTGCGTCTCGCGCATGGCTTGCAGCGCGTCTACGAGGCTTCGCTGGTGCCGGCGCTGATCGTCGTTGTGACCGGCGACATCTCGCAGATCGGCCAGATGGCGGTGATTCTGCCCGGCGTGCTGGTGCAATCGGCCTATAGCCGCGAATTCGAGACCGAAGCCGACCGCTCGGCGCTCACAACCTTACGAAAATTGGGGATTAATCCCGCCGTCATGGCCGGACTGCTCGAGCGGATGGATCGCGAGCGCTGTGGTGATCGTCCTTGCGGCGGCAGTTGGCTGGGCGACCACCCCGATACCGCCTTCCGGGCCGCGCTTTACCGCAGCGGGCGGTAGAGCAGCCGCTTGTCATTCCGGCCCAGTAACCGGCGCAGAGCGACGAGCGCGCAGAGCTAGGACCCACCCCAACGCGAGTTAAATTTCCCGGAGGGTCCCGGGTCGCGCCCAAATGCCAGAGGACACCGTCTCCATGGCGCGCCCGGGATGACAAATTTTTGTTTCCTTGGCCATCTACAAAAATCTGAAGCACAGCCGCCTCACTTCCGCTATACATGCGCGCCTTTTCGAAAAGGGTTTTCAGCATGCGCACCGACGAGCCTCACGCCATTCACCTCAAGGACTATCGTGCTCCCGACTATAAGGTCTCGGAGATCGCGCTCGACTTCAGCCTGGACCCGCAGGCGACCCGCGTCGCCGCCCGCATGCGAGTGGTGCGAACCGGCGCGGCAAAGGCGCCGCTGGTGCTCAACGGCGAAGCGCTGAAGCTCGTCTCGGTGGCGATCGACGGCCATCCCTTGACGGCAGGCCAATACACGCTGGAACCGGAACTGCTGATCATCCCCGAAGTGCCGGAGACGTTCATGCTCGACGTGGTGACGGAAATCGCACCGGCGGCAAACACGCGGCTGTCGGGGCTCTACACCGCGAAGGGCCTGTTCTGCACCCAGTGCGAGGCCGAAGGCTTCCGCCGCATCACCTATTTCCTCGATCGCCCAGACGTGCTCGCCGTCTATACGACCCGCATCGAGGCCGACAAGAATCTCTATCCGGTGCTGCTGTCGAACGGCAATCTGATGGAGCACGGCGATCTCGCCAACGGGCGCCATTTCGCGGTGTGGAACGATCCGTTCCCCAAGCCGTGTTACCTGTTCGCGCTGGTGGCGGGCGATCTTGGCGTTCTGGAAGACTCGCGCGTGACGATGAGCGGACGCAAGGTCGACCTCAAGATTTTCGTCGAACACGGCAACGAGCCGCGCGCCGCCTATGCCATGGACAGCCTCAAGCGCGCGATGAAGTGGGACGAACAGGCTTACGGGCGCGAATACGATCTCAACATTTTCATGATCGTGGCGGTGTCGGCGTTCAATTTCGGCGCCATGGAGAACAAGGGTCTTAATATCTTCAACCATCGCGTTCTTCTGGCCTCGCCCGAAACCGCGACCGACGACGACTATGCCCGCATCGAAGGCGTGGTGGCGCATGAATACTTCCACAACTGGTCGGGCGACCGCATCACTTGCCGCGATTGGTTCCAATTGTCGCTGAAGGAAGGCTTCACGGTTTTCCGCGATCAGAGTTTCTCGGCCGATCAGCGTTCCCACGCGGTGAAGCGCATCGAAGATGTGCGGGCGCTGCGTCTGCGCCAATTCCAGGAAGATGCGGGACCGCTGGCGCATCCGGTGCAGCCTCAGAGCTACATCACCATCGACAATTTCTATACCTCCACCATCTACGAAAAAGGCGCCGAAGTGATCGGCATGCTGAAGACGCTGGTGGGCGACGAGGCTTTCCGCAAAGCCACCGATCTCTATTTCTCGCGCCACGACGGCCAAGCCGCGACGGTGGAAGATTTCGTCAAGAGCTTCGAGGACGCCACCGGCCGCGATCTGACGCAATTCCGCCGCTGGTATGCGCAAGCCGGAACGCCGGTGATTACGGCGGAAGGCCGCTACGACGCCGCGAGCAAGACCTTTGAGCTGACTCTCAGCCAATCCCTCAAGCCGACGCCGGGCCAACCGGAAAAGCTGCCCATGCAGATTCCGGTGCGCCTTGGTTTGGTTGGCCAATCGGGCCACGCCCTGCCCTTGACCCTCGAAGGCGACAACGCGCCGGGCCCCGACGAACGCGTCGTGGAACTGACCGAAGCAACCCAGCACTTCCGCTTCACCGGCGTGACCGAGGCGCCGCTGCTGTCGGTCGGGCGGCGGTTCTCGGCGCCGGCGGTGTTCAAGAACGAGCAAAGCGCGGCTGATCGCACGCATCTGATGGCGCACGACCCCGACAGCTTCAATCGCTGGGAAGCGGGCCAAGCTGCGGCGCGCACAGCGATGCTGGCGATGATCAAGGGCGGACTTAAAGACGTTGGGCCCGATCCGCTTTACGTTGCCGCCATCGGGCCGGTGCTGGATCAAGCGCCGGACGACATGGCATTTGCCGCCAACATGCTGTCGCTGCCGCTCGAAAGCGAACTTGCGATGGCGATGGACGTAATCGATCCCGTCGCGATCCATGGCGCGCGTACGGCGCTGGTACAGGCCGTCGCCGCGGCGCACCACGAAAAGTTTGCGGCCTTGTACGGTAAGCTTTCGGAAGCCGGTCCGTTCTCGGCGGATGCCAAAGCGGCGGGTAGGCGCGCCTTGCGCAACGCCTGCTTGCGCTTTTTGACGGCAGCCGACGATGAAGCGGCGGCGGAACTGGCCGCACGGCACTTTGAGGCCGCGACCAACATGACCGACATGATCGCAGGGCTGGCGGCACTGACGCGCATGGTGTCGTCGTACCGCGACAAGGCGCTGATTCATTTCCACCAGCGCTTCGCGGGCGACCCGCTGGTGCTCGACAAATGGATGGGTTTGCAGGCCAGCTCACCACGTGCCGATACGGTCGACAAGGTGCGGGAACTGATGCAGGACCCGCATTACGACATCAAGAATCCCAACCGCGTGCGGGCGCTGGTGGGGGCGTTCTCGGTCAACCAGCTCCGCTTCCACGCCGCCGACGGCTCGGGCTATGTCCTGGTGGGCGAAGTCGTGCGCCAACTCGACGGCATCAACGCGCAAGTCGCCGCGCGCATGGCGGGCGCCTTCGAAACCTGGCGGCGGTTCGATCCGGCCCGCCAAGCGCTGATGCGCGGCGAATTGGAATCAACGCTCAAAACGCCGGGCTTGTCGTCGAACATGTTCGAAGTGGTGTCGAAAATGCTGGCTTAACCCCCGGCTGAGTCGTTTGAGACTCTTCCCACGGAGTCAAGTGATTCTCATAATCTGTCCTGCGCGAATCACCGGACCGCGCAGGGCACGGGGTTCATGGCGGGGCAGAGCATCGCAATACGGCCGCCGTTTTTTGGTGGCGTGCTGGCGAAAATCGCCGCGCTTTCCGCGCGTAACATTCGGCTGACCGTTATTTCCTGCGTGATCGTGATCTGCGGCAGCTTCGCCGCGGCCGGCGTGCTGCAATTCCGCTTCGAAACCGCCAATGCGGGCCGCCAGGCCGCCTTCTTCGAGACCAAGCGGGCCGAAGACGTTGCCGCGATGGTATCCGCAACCCTGGCGCGCCAGAAGAAGGTTGGCCGCCAGTTCGCCACCGGTGAGATTTTCTCGCTGCCGCCGGACGTGCACGGTATCGTGGTATCCGATGCACTCGGCAAGGTCTCGGCGGCGATCGGCGACGCTATCCCGATGGCCAATCTCGCCGGGTTCGCCATCGACCATCCGGCGGTGATTAGCGGACACGGCACGACCGTCATCGTCTTTCGTGATGGCATCGACATCATCGCCGTCAGTTTCAACCCGCTGGTGCCGGCGTCTGTCCTGAACAACCTCGAGATCGCAGTGCCGGGGGGAGCCAATATCGCCGGAACGCCGATCACCGGTCACGCCATCACCGCCCCGGTGCCGTCTTGGCCGGTGGAAGTGCGGGCGTCGGCGCAAGACCCGGACGGACTACGCGCCTGGTACGGCTCGCTGCCGCTCTATCTGTTCGTGATCTTTGGCCCCGCGCTGGTGGGGGCCTGGCTCGCCACCGTGTTCGTGCGTGAATTCGAACGCCGGGCCAAAAGCAGCGAAGCGATCCGCGCTTTGCGCTCGACCCGTCCAGCCGAAGCACGACTGCTGGTGCGGCTGGCCAATGCCGAACGCCAAGCGGTCGAGGCGCAGCGCTCCAAGAGCGAATTCGTCGCCCATATGAGCCATGAACTGCGCACGCCGCTGAACGCCGTCATCGGTTTTGCCGAAGTGATCGAGCGCGGCTTCTACGGGCCGGTCGGGCACAAGAAATATGTCGAATATGCGCGCGACATCGGCATGGCGGGACGGAGCCTGCATACCAAGGTGGGCGACATCCTCGAATTCGCCGACATCGAGGCCGGACGCTATCCGCTGAAACCGGTGCATTTCGACATTACCGAAGTCGTAGGAGCCTGCGTCATGGAAAACGGCGGCCGCGCCTTCTCGCGTAGGATCGATCTTTCCATGCGGCCGACGGCGGCTTCGCCGGTGCTCGCCGATCCCTTGGCCGTGCGCCGTATCGTGACCAATCTTCTCTGCAATGCCCTCACCTACACGCCGGAAGGAGGGCACGTGACCGTCGCGATCAACGAGGATGCAGGCGCCGTCTCGGTCGCGGTGGCCGACAGCGGCAGCGGCTTCTCGGCGAGCGAACGCTCGGCGGCCGGGACCGCGTTCCGGCGGTTCGCGCGCACCGGCGTTTCGACCGGCACGGGATTGGGGCTCGCCATCGTCGTGGCGCTGGCGCGGCGGATGGGCGGAGCGCTCAGGCTCGAAAGCGAGCCGGGCGGCGGCACCTCGGCCGAACTCAGACTGCCCAAAGCGCTCGACTAGAGCGCGATCGGAAAAGTGTGAAGCGGCTTTCCGGCTAATCGCGCGAAAAACCAAAAGCTAGCGATCGCCGCGATCCTGTTGGTCGTCGCCGTGACGATGCCAGCCGGGACCACCGTGGTCATGCGGCTGCGACTCGATCACCTTCAGACGCTCCTCCGGCGTCAACACAGCACCGGCTTCGGCGGCGACCTTCAACATCTCAATCTCGATCGCGGCGTCGGCGGTCTGCATGCGGGCGAAGGCCTGATCGAGAGTAGGCTTGTCGTAGCTGGGCGCCGTGTAAAAGCGCACCACTTCGCGGCGGGCGTTGAGGGCATCGGCCCTGAGCGGATCCAGCCGGTCTTTATGGGCCTTAAGGATAGCGCGCAAAGCATCCTGCTTGTCGGGCACAACGTGCATCAGCACGCGCGGCGACATGATCTGGTGCACCTGCTGGCGTTCGACCAGGCCCTGCATCGGCCCCCCGCCCATCGGGAACAACGGCCGATGCCAAGCGAAGCGGACCACCGCCGTGGCGATGATGCCGGCCAACAGAAGGTTGATGCAGAGCGAGACGATCAGCGCCACGTTCCAGCGCGGGCGGGCCGCAGGAGGGAGTGCGCTCATCTTACTGGTCCCTGTCCAAATCGATGTCGAGCGTGTTGTCCAAGGCGGCAACGACAACCAAGTCCGACGCCGGAGTGACCGAGCCGGGCGACGGCAGGAAGGCACCCGCGGTCAAACCCATCACCAGTGAAACCGCCAGCACCGAGGCCGGCTGCCACACCGGCACGCCGGGCCATAGCCGCTCGCCGATACGGGCCAGCATTCCAGCCAGCTTGCCGGGGCGCATCCCCAGGCGATCGAAATCGCCAAGGATGCGGGCCTCGAGCGCGGCCGGAATCGTCACCGCCGGCAAGGCTTTCAGGATTTCGTGCGTGAAACCCGCGTCGTCCATCCGTTCGTTTTCACCCATCACATCGCTCCGTCTCTCAAATGCGAGAGTTTCATCCGTAGTGTCCGCCGCCCGCGTGCCAACAGGGACTCTAAAGCTTCAACGCTGATCCCCAGGATCTCCGCCGCTTCGATATTGCCGCGCTCTTGGTAATGGCACAGCAAAATCGCCGCCCGCTGGCGCTCGGGCAGTTCCGCCAAGGCAGCCGAGACCTGGGCCTCCAACGCAGCGGTTTCCAGGCCCCGGTCGGGACCATCGGCGCCGTCCGGAACATTGGCCGCCGCTTCCAAGGGTTCCGCCGGTTTCTTGCGCAGGCGGTCGTAACATTGGTTCAAGGTTACCCGGTAAAGCCAGGTTTCGAACTTGGCTTTGCCCGGCTTCCAGCGCGCGGCATGTGTCCAGACCTTGAGGAACGCCTCCTGGACGCAATCTTCGGCTTCGGCTTGACCGGCCAGCATCCGTCGCGCCAACGCCAGCATTGTCGGCAGGTGGCGGGCCATCAAAGCCTGCGCCGCCGCGCGGTCGCCGTGCCCCGCACGCGCGACAAGATCGGTATCCGGATCAATCACCATTTCCGGGTTCCAAATATCCTGCCGCCTTTATCAAGACATCAACGGCGGGCGCCGCGGTTTCCGTCGCAACCGGGACCGGCAGGAATGGTAAACCAATGAGGCGCGCAGCGCAGCCCCCGACCGTCAACGGGCTTTCGGGCAGGGTTTCCGGCACCGCCGCAAAGGCGATGGCTTGGCGCAAAACTGGGGAAAACCGGCCCCCCAGCGTGCGGCCGGCCGCTTCGCTCCCGTACAGAAGCGGCGTCTCAGGCCGCGGCACGGCACCGTCGACGAGGACACCGACCAGCCGCGTGTCGGGTCCGGCGGCGAGGAAACCAGCGCGGCCGTTGAAAAGATGGGCCCGGTCGACCAATGCCGACAGGCCCAGCGATTGCGGCATCGGCGCGGCCACGAAGCCCTCGCAGGCGGGAGTGTAATCGCGCAGCGGTCTGAGAATGCCGCTTTCCGTCTCAAGGATATCGAGCGCCGCCTGCCCGGCCGGTAGCAGGGCATAGGATCGGCCGGCCGCGGCGAGACGATCCCAAACGATCAGGGCATCGTCGGTGTTGCAGCCAATCTCGAAGCCGAGTCCGAGGCGGGAAAGCGAAATGTCCAGCCCGCGCCATACCGTCCGGCGGAAGCAAAGCGGCGGCAGATTGTCGTCGAGACCGGCGGCTTTGAGAATTTTTCCGGCGGCCGGGCCGATCAGGGCAAGAACGCCTCCCGACCCGGTGCGGTCGGTGACGGCGACGCCGTAAAGCCGGGCAGCGTTTGCGATCCACTCGGCATCGGCAGCGGCGGACGCGAGCAGGAAGCGGTTCGCCGCGGTGCGGATCACCGTGCCTTGGCCGCGCACCGCCCCGGCGTCATTGAGCCAGAGCACCTCCAGCGCGGCGCCGAAACCGAGCGCGGCGGCATCGCGGGTGAACAGGCGCGCGACGAACGCCGGCGCCTGATCGCCGGAAAGTTCCACCCGCCAATGCCACGACACATCCGCCATGACGGCCCCAAAATGGGCGGCGATGGCTTCCTCTTCGACGCTGCCGTAATCGGCCGCCAGCGTGAAGCCGCCGCGGTTCTCCCAGGCATTGAGGCGATTGGCTTCCACCGCACGAGCGTGGAACGGCGTCGCGTTGAGGCTCATGGCACCGCCGCTTTCAGATGGCGCGCGACCAGTGCCGCGGCGAGGCGCCCGGCCCGTCCCGATACGCACGGCACCGGGTCGGCCGCGGCGCCGCAGAGATAAAGCCCCTTCACCGGCGTCAGGATGCTCGCCGCCCAAGGGGAGGCCATGTCGGCGAGGCACAACGCATCGCGCGTTTCGGGCGGCACGAAGCCTAGGCCCTGGACGGCACCGGCCAATTGCGGCGCCTGCTGTTCGAGCAGGCGCATAACAGTCTGCACCAAACGGCCCGTTGCAACGTTCCAGCCCTCCGCCGGCGTCAGCGGAACCGGGCGGATGCGTATGGATAACAACACGTCCGACGCTTCGTCCGGCTCCAACACGATGGTTTCGAGGAACAGATCGGAGGGAATTTTTCCGGCTCGCGCTTCGGCGTAAGCGAGGCTCGCGTTTTCCAGCTTGTCACCGATCAGATAACGGGCGGGGCGCGCGAAGGTGGGCGGACACGCGTTCAGCGCCAGCACCAATTTGGCTTCGCCGACCTCGGCAGGTTGCTCGATCCGCCGCGCGGTGGCGAAACCGGCAGTCCCGGGCGGCAGAAACTCAAGCAGCGTCTTCTTGCGCGTCAGGCTGGAGAGAATAGTGCGGCTTTCCACGATCTCACCAGAGGTGAGGACAGCCCCCCGCACCGCCTCGCCATCGAGATCGAGACGGACCACCTCAGCGTTGAGGCGAAGTTCGACACCCGCCGCAGCCGCCGCCGCGGTCAATACGTCCACCAACGCAGCGGAACCGCCGACCGGCAAAGCGAATGCACCTTGCAGGCCGCACATCTCCTGTGCCGCTTGCCAAGCGAGCACCAGCGCACTGCCAGGCGCCGACGGATTGGCGGCAAGCGCATCGAAGGCAAAGACGGCACGCCCGAGATCGGATTCGAAGGTGCTTTCGATCAGCACCGCGGCGGGCGTCACTTGCAGGCGGCGCAAGTGGTTGCTGGTTTTGTCGTCGAGCGCGCCGTCTTCCCACCACCGCGCCCGCATGGCCCGGGCAAATGCCAAATGGGAACGGCGGAACGCGGGATAACGCACGGCATCTTTTTCGGAAATAACGGCGAGGCTGCGCTGATTTTCATGCACGTCGCGCACCAGCGACAGCGTCTGGCCGTCGCCGAGCAGCGTCAGCGGCAGATCCCGGTTGGCGAAACGGAGGCCGAGGCGGTTCAGCTTCAGCTCTTTGATGACGCGCGGATCGAGAGCGGAAAACGCATGCGGACCGGCGGCAACGGCGTAAGCGCCAACTGCAACGCGGCTGGCGCAAACCCCGCCTGCCATCGCACCCCTCTCAAGCACCGTCACCTTGGCACCAGCCTCTGCCAGATAGGCCGCCGCAACCAGCCCGCTCAGTCCAGCCCCGATGACGAGGACGTCGCTCATGCGTCCCTCCCGGTATCCGCTCCAAGGTCCGTAAGAACGGCGATGGCGGCGGCCACACCCGAGGCGCAAGTCGCCAGCGGGCCGAGCGCGGCGGAGCCTCCGGCGAGATAAAGCCCAGCAATCGGCGTGCGGCTGCCGGACATCTCCGGAAATGGCCGGAACGACAACATCTGGCTCGGCGACAGCGCGCCACCGGCAAGATCGCCTTCGGTGAGGCCAAGCTGGTTTTCGATATCCGGCGGCACGATCAGCTCGGCGGCCTTGATCTTGGCGGAGGTGCCAGGAAACGCTTCGTCGACCAATGCCAGCGCACGAGTCTGCAGGCGCTCGCGCTTGTCGTTGGTCCAGGGGCCGTCAAAGGGCGCGTGCGGAATGGCGTTCAGCGTAACGGTCAGCACCGCACCGCCATCCGGCGCCAGGAACGGATCGATCGCCGACACCAAGCGCAGTACGGCGGACGGGCGCTCGGGGATCAGACCACCGGCCCAGGCCCGCAGCGCGTCGGCGTGCGGTGCTGCGACGACGATCGGCCGGCGCAAGAGGGCGCGGTCGGCGCCTTTCGGCAGCGTCGGCGGGGATTCCAGCGCCAGCAACAGGCGCGCGATGCCCGGCGCGGCGCGGAAGGTGGCAATCCGCTCGACCAGCGCCTTGGGCAATTCGTTCCAGGCGAACAGCGCCAGGAAGGTGCGCTTCAGGTCGAGCGTGGAGACAACCGCGTTCGCGGCGATCTCGCTGCCGTCGGCGAGACCCACGGCGACCACGTGGCCACGGCGGCGGCGGATGTCGGTAACTTCGAGGCCGCAGAAGATTTTGGCGCCGGCGTCCTCGGCGGCGCTGCGCAAAGCGGCGCCGAGCGCTCCAAGTCCGCCGTGCGGCAAACCGCCAGGCGGCCCGGCGAGCAAGGCAAGCGCACTGCGATCGGGATCGCCGCGGCCTTCACCACCGCAGGCAACGCTGTTGCGCGTCGCAAGTTCCTCGCCCGGCCAAGGCGGCGCCGAGCGGGCCCGGCGGAACCAGACGCGTGACGGCGTGATGGTCGCGTCGGCCAAAACGCGCGCGATCACCGCGTCACGCACACCGTCGATGGCGCCGCGAGGCTCGGAATCCGGCATCAGAATGGCGCCGCGGCGGGCCAGATCGAGGTCACGGAAGATCGACGGCGGAATAGCCGCCAGCTCGTCGGCGTAAGGCGAAGCGAAAAATCCGGGCGCAAAACGCCGCGTCACACAACGCCCGCCGGGCGCACCGGCTCGCTCGATCACCGCAACGCGGACGCCGCAGTGGCCGAGCGTGGCGGCGCACGCCAGTCCTTCCGCTCCCGCGCCGATGATGCAAGCGTCGTATCGCACCTGGAACCTTGCCCCGCCACTCCAAGCCATTATGGCAGAGCATCTGCGAGAACACAGTTAACTGGAAAAGGAATTACGGTCCTTCGAGACGGTCATTGCGCTCCCTCCTCAGGACGAGGAGTGGCGCTGTCACTTTGCGCGTGCAGAAAAGAAAAAAGGGCGGAAACGGCTGACCGCTTCCGCCCTTGGAATTGCGCATTGAGGCTGATTACAGCACGCCGCGCTTGTGTTCGCCAATAACCAGGCGACCAGGATTGAATGCCGCCTTGAACACCGCCAAAGCCTTACGAGGTTCGGCATCTCCGCACATGAAGACGTCGAAAGCCGCGTAGCCTTTTTCGGGCCAAGTATGGACGCTGATATGACTTTCAGCGAGCACGGCAACACCAGAAATCCCGCCACCGCCCTCGAATGTATGCAGATGAATGTGCAGGAGCGTAGCTCCGGCAGCCTTCACCGCATCGAGCAGCGCGGTTTCAACCCGATCACGGTCGTCGAGACCCTCGGCGTCCCATAGATCAATTATCAGGTGACTTCCCGCATAGGTCAGTCCGTTACGTGTGATGAAGTGGTCCTTGCGGTCCTCATCCCCAGGGGGAATAGGAACCGGAACGGTCTTCGCCGAAGCGCGAGCGCGAGGCGCTTTTGCTTCTTTGATCGCCGCTACGAGTTCGAGTCGAGCCATTCTGGCACCTACCCTCTCAGAGCGTTGACACCTGTGCCCCCCGCCTTCCGACGGTGAGCGCCTCAAGAAGAAAGCGGCCCG
>JAATGK010000129.1 GCA_015654715.1 Alphaproteobacteria bacterium | reverse complement strand
GGCATCTACGCCTGGCTGCCGCTGGGCTTCAAAGTGCTGCGCCGCATCCAGCAGATCGTACGCGAGGAAATGGACCGCGCCGGGGCGGTGGAAATCCTGATGCCGACGCTGCAATCCTCCGACCTCTGGCGCGAGAGCGGGCGTTACGACGCTTATGGCCCCGAGATGCTGCGCATCACCGACCGTCACGAGCGCGAACTGCTTTATGGGCCGACCAACGAAGAGATGGTGACGGACATTTTCCGCGCCTATGTGAAAAGCTACAAAGCGCTGCCGCTCAACCTCTATCACACCCAGTGGAAATTCCGCGACGAAGTCCGCCCGCGGTTCGGCGTGATGCGCGGCCGCGAATTCCTGATGAAAGACGCTTACAGCTTCGACATCGACAAGGAGGCGGCGCGACGCTCCTATAATAGAATGTATGTCGCTTACCTGCGCGCCTTCGACCGCATGGGATTGACCGCGATTCCTATGCGCGCCGACACCGGCCCGATCGGCGGCGATCTCTCCCACGAATTCCATGTCCTGGCCGAGACCGGCGAGAGCCAGGTGTTCCTCGACAAGAACCTGCTCGAGATGCCGATCCCGCCGGCCGATACCGATTTCGACGGCGATCTGGCGCCCATCGTGGCGCAGCGTTCAGCGCTTTATGCCGCCACCAGCGATGTGCACGATCAGGCCCGCTTCGAAGCCGAAGTGCCGGAAGACCGCCGCATGTCGACCCGCGGCATCGAAGTCGGCCAGATCTTCTATTTCGGCACCAAATATTCCGCCCCGATGAAGGCCAATGTCACCGGCCCCGACGGCAAGGATGTGCCGGTCGAAATGGGCTCGTACGGCATCGGCGTGTCGCGTCTCTTGGGCGCCATCATCGAGGCCAGTCACGACGATGCCGGCATCATCTGGCCGGAGCCGGTGGCGCCGTTCGATATCGCGCTGATCAATCTGAAGACCGGCGACGCCAAGACCGATGCCGCTTGCGCCGATCTCTATGCCAAGCTGGAGAAGGCGGGCAAAGAGGTTCTCTACGACGACCGCGACGAACGCCCCGGCGCCAAATTCGCCACCGCCGAGCTGATCGGCATTCCGTGGCAAGTGGTGATCGGTCCGCGCGGGGTGGAGAAGGGCGTTGTGGAAGTCAAAAACCGCAAAACCGGCATCAAGGAAGAACTGTCGGCCGAAGCGGTGGTGAACCGGTTTGCAAAAGCGTGAGGCCGGGCGTCAGGGAATGATCTTTTCCTGACGCAGGCGGGCAAATAGTTGCGTGAAGGATTGCTCGCTCGGGATGGAACCCGTGAAGCCCAGCTGACGGCTCTTCGACATGTCGGTGATGACTTCGAAGGGGCGGCCAAGGTCGGCATCCGTATGCCAAAACGAGGCGACTTTGTTCAAGGCGGGTTCGGCGAGCCGGTATTTGCGGGCGATATCGGCCCAGAGCGGCGCGGCATCGGCCATCTGCTGTTCCAGCGTCAGCGGCGCCTCGCCGGGTGGTAGCGGCTCGACACCGAACCATTGGGCCAATTCACCCCACAGCCATTTCCAGCGGAAGACATCGCCGTTGGTGACGTGAAGCGCTTGATTGCGCGCCGCCGGTTCCAAGGCGGCCCATTCCATGTGCTCGGCGACGATGCGCGCGTCCGTGACGTCGGTCAGGCCGTTCCATTGCAGCAAATTGCCGGGAAAGCGAAAGGGGCGTCCGGTTTCGCGGGCGATGGCGCCGGTGACGGCCAATGTCGTGCCCATATTCATGACGCTGGTGCGAGCGTGCCCGATGATGGTGTGAGGGCGATGGATGCTCCAACCGAAGCCGTCGCGCGCCGCCGCAGCGAACATCAGATCTTCGAGAACGTAATAGAAATTCGGCAGGTCGAGTCGCGGCAGGGTTTCGCGCAACGGCGTCAAGGGCGGGGCCACCTTGCCATACATTTCAAACGGCCCGATGAAACTTTTGAGCCCGCCCACCAAGGCAAAATGCTGAACGGAGTTCTTGCGGTGGAGAACTTCAAGAAGGTTGCGCATCATGGTGCCGTTGACGCGAATGTTTTCCGCTTCCGTCATCTGGCGCGACCAGGTGGCGAAGAATACGTCGGTGGGGGCGATGCCGGCCAGGGCTCGTTCCAGCCCATTTTCGTCGAGAAGATCGGCGGCTTTCATCGTCACGCCGGCGATATCATGGGTCGGATTGCGGGCCAGTCCGACGACGTCCCAATCCTTGCCGGCAAGATGCTCCGCGAGATTGAAACCGACGATCCCGGTAACCCCCGCAATCAGTGCTGTCCGCGCCATAGGTCTCTTCCCTGTGCTGTTGTCGAGTGCGGATATGGGCCTGGAGCGCCTGTTGATTAAGTCGCAAAAAGGGAATTCACTGTCTCTCGAAGGGATACAATGACAGAGCGCGGCGCCTTACCCATCAACGACATCGCGATGTTTGTCGCGGTCGCGCAAAATGCGGGGTTCACCCGCGCTGCGGTCCACCTCGGCACCAGCAAGTCCGCTATCGGAAAGGCCGTACAACGGCTGGAAGCCCGTTTGGGAACCAAGCTGTTGCAGCGGACCACGCGGGCCGTCCGCCTTACCGAAGATGGCGAGTTGTATCTGGAAGCCGCGCGGGCCGCGCTCGAAGGCTTGAACGAGGCCGAAAGCGCCATGGCGGCGCGCAAAGCCAATCCGGCCGGACGGGTGCGACTCGACATTCCCGTGGGCTTCGGCCGTGTCTTGCTGCCGAGTTTTAGCGCGATCCGGCAGCGTTATCCGCTTGTCTCGCTGGACGTTTCGCTCAGCGACCGCGCCTCCGATCCGGTCGGCGACGGCTGGGATATTGTGCTGCGCATCGGAGCGTTGCCGCCGAAAGGCAGCATCACCGTGCGCAAATTGTGCGAGTTGCAGCTTGGGCTCTATGCTTCGCCCGCCTATCTGGCGGATCACCCTCCCATCACGACACTGAGCGACCTCTCTGAACACGAGGCCATCGTGTTTCGCGGCGCCTCCGGGCGCTTGCGCTCGTGGACCGTCAACGACAAGGGCGCACTGGCGGAGGTCGTGCCCAAGCCCGGCTTGATTTTTTCGGACGGTCGCGCGCTGGTGCAAGCGGCTATTGCGAGGCTGGGCGTTGCCCAGATCTTCGATCGCGTAGCGTCGCCGCACGTGGCGGCCAAGGACCTCAGCCATGTCTTGCCCGCTGCCGATGCGCCGGGGCCTCCGCTCTATGCCCTTCTGCCGCTCGGGCGCCGCATGCCGCCCAAGACGAAGGTGGTTCTTGAGCAATTGGCGGCGGACCTTAAAGCGCAGGCTCGCGCGCCGGTTCCGACGCCGGTGGGCCGGCCCATGACGTCAAATTCATAAACGCGCGTTGGGCAGACGCTCTGCACCGGCTCGGACGCGCTGCGCCATTAACCTATCGCTCCTGTAGCAAAACTCTGTATAAAACGTCCACGATTCAGGCGTGCATCAATCATGACGAATATTCGCCCCTTTGCTCCGTTCGAATGGATGCTGGCGCTGCGCTATTTGCGCGCCAAGCGGGCGGAAAGTTTCATTTCCATCATCTCGATCATTTCGCTGGTCGGCATCGCGCTCGGGGTGGCGACGCTGATCATCGTGATGGCGGTGATGAACGGCTTCCGCAGCGATCTGATGGGCCGCATCCTCGGCATCAACGGCCACATCATGGTGCAGGCTTATGCCGGCCAGCCGATTGCAAATTACGACGCGCTGGCGGCGCGCATCGCCAAGGTGCCGGGCGTGGTGCATGTGACGCCGATCGTGCAGAACTTCGCCGCGGTGGATGCCAATGGGGTGGCGACCGGTGTGCAGATCCGCGGCATGCGGCGCCAGGATGTCGAGGCCCTTACCATGGTGTCGACGTCGCTGAAACCGGCGGCGCTGCGCGCTTATGGCGAAGATAGCGTGCTGATCGGGGTGCGGCTGGCGCAATCGATGGGCCTTACGCCCGGCCAGGACATGAAGATTCTCGGCCTGCATGGCGATGTGACGCCGATGGGAACCCTGCCGCGCTCGAAGGCTTATACGGTCGCTGGCATCTTCACCATCGGCATGAGCGAATACGACCGCAACATCGTGTTCATGCCGCTGTCCGAAGCGCAGCTTTTCTTCAACTACGGCGACACGGTGCCGAGCCTGGAAGTGATGGTGACCGATCCCGATAAGGTCGATGCCATCGCGCCTGCGATTCAAAGCGTGGTGGGCGATGCGGCGCGGGTGCAGACCTGGCGCGAGACCCAATCCACCTTCTTCGATGCGGTGCAGGTCGAACGCAACGTGATGGCGCTGATCCTGACCCTGATCGTGGTGGTGGCGGCGCTCAACATCGTGTCGGGCCTTTACATGCTGGTGAAGGACAAATCGGCCGACATCGCGATCCTGCGCACCATGGGCGCCACCCGCGGCGCGGTGATGCGCGTGTTCCTGATCACCGGCATGAGCATCGGCGTCAGCGGCACCTTGCTCGGCTTCCTGATCGGCGTCTTGTTCTGCCGCAATATCGAAGGCATCCGCCAAATTCTGATGAAGCTGACAGGGACCAATCTGTTCAATCCGGAGATCTATTTCCTCTCCCGCATGCCCGCCGAGATGGACCCTGCGGAAGTGATCGTGGTGGTGCTGGTGGCGCTGGCGCTCAGCTTCCTGGCGACGCTCTATCCGGCGTGGCGGGCGGCGCGGCTCGATCCGGTGGAGGCGCTGCGTTATGAGTGACGAAACATTGGTCGCCGCGCTGCGTTTCGAAAACGTCGTGCGCACCTTCCGCGAAGGCACCGCCGGTCAGCTCGAAATCTTCCGCGAAGCGTCGGCCGCACTGATGCCAGGCGAAATCGTTGCCTTGGTGGG
>JAATGK010000469.1 GCA_015654715.1 Alphaproteobacteria bacterium | reverse complement strand
TCCGATCCCCGCCGACCGTGCCACCAGGAACAGCGCTGATACCAGGATCAGGCCGGCGCCGCGGCCCAGAATGCCGCCGAAAAGGCCCGCTGCCGCGCCCGCGATTAGCAATCCCAGCCCGAGGGTGCCGAGATCGTTGCTGCCGGTTAAGAGATTCATGCTGCGTCCCGCTTTTGCGGCAGTTCAATCCCAACGTCTGGGCAAGGCAAGCGTTGTTTAGGAATTGGTATGTTAGATGACAAGGCTAACGCGCACCCGAAAGCTGGGCCAAGGGAAAATGACCCGGCCGCGGATGGGAGGGCTGCTGTGAACGAGCTTGTGACGGCCGCAGAGGCCAATACCCTGATCGACCGGGGCTGTGTGCTGCATATCGCCGGCGAAGAACACACGCTGCGCCAGCTGCATCGCGGTAACTGGATTGGCGGCACCACACCTTACATCCTGACACGGGACGGCGGCGTTGTGGAACGAGAGAAGGTGTTCGTCTCCGAACTGCCGGTCAACGCGCGTGCGGTCACCACGCAATTCATCGACATCGGGCGCCTGCCGGCGATTTCCGTCGAGGCGCCGCGCAACGGCTTCTCCATCGTGATTGCGCCGGGCATGAGTGATATCCATTCGATCTACAGCCTCACCGCCGCGAGCATTCCGGGTATTCGCGACATCCCGATCATGGGATGGATTTCCGGCGTCCACGTCGACGACCGCTTGAAGGTTACGGCGAAAGTGGTCAACGGCATGACCGCCGAAGTCGCCGACGACCGCATCGTGATGCTGCGTGCAGCACTGCCGCCGAACCGGGAAGCCTCGGTCGGCATCATCAATCTGGTCGAGCCGGGCACGGGTGACGAAATCGTGTTCGACACGCCGAGCTTCTCGGTGCGAGATTGCACCATCAACGGTCAGCGGGATGATTTCTATGCCTACGCTGTCCGCAACAATCTCGTGCTCCACCGCCCGCTGGTCACTGAACTGAACGGCGAATATATCAGTGTCGACTTGAGTGTCATCGATGCTGAAACCCGTTCGGTGCAGTTCTTCGCTCCGGTCATGAAGGGGCGCGTCTATCGCCTGGCTGCACCGATGCCCGACTACCGCAAAGCGCTGATCCGCGTCGCCGCCGAGCGGAAGCTCGATCCCGTGCTGTCGTGCAACTGCATCCACAATTTCACTTATGGCGACCTTATGGCGCCGCAGCCCTATCCGCTGCCGGGCCCCGCCGTTTTCGGCGAACTCGCCCACGTATTGATGAACCAGACGCTGGTGTACCTGTCGATCAACGACAAATAGCGCCGCCGGAATTCGCCGGTGCGTGCATTTGTCGGCACAGTTGCGACGGTTGAAACACAATCCCGCAGCGGAAACGCGATATCGTACCGGCGCGGAAGTACCGCTAGCGAGGGATTTGCGATGTCTGGTTTCGGGTCGCTGTGTAAATTCGCCGGGTTTGTGGCCGCGGTTGCCGCCGTTGCCGGATCGGGTTTTGCTGAACCGGTTTCCTATGGCACGTTGCAGAAATGGGAAGGCTTCTATCCGACGAAATACGCCAACACGCTGCCGCTGCCCACCGGGCAGACTTTCTGGGACGATCCGGTCATCAAGGCGTCGCTGGCGGCGACGTTGCAGCCGGACCAGCTTAAACTGCTCGCGACATGCTGGGGGACGGGTTGCACGGAAGATCGGATCCAGCTTTACGACAACATGATTGCCGTTCACGTCTGCAAGAAGGACGGCCACGACTTCAGGGCCTGCCAAGAGTGGGGCGCTTACATCTTTCTGGAAATGGATAGCGGCCGCACCAGTGTGTGCTGGAACACCATGGTCGCCGGCGATCTCGAACCGGTTCCCGCCAGTGTCTGGATCTGGCGAGCCCCGGGCAAATCCGGCAGCGCCGGTACGTCTGCCGTCGACGCCTGTACCAGTGCTAGCGCGTTCCAACACGCTGTGGATCAGAAGAACGGTAAGGTCATCGGGCTTGAGACCAAAGGGCTACCCGGCGCGAAATTGCGACCCTGACGTCAACGATGGGTAACGGCGTCAGGGCTATTTTCTCCTTACCCCGCCTTGAACTTGGCAAAGACCAATTGATCTTTGTTCTCGTGCATCAGCGACGACAGGCCGTTGATGGTATCGAGACTGAGGCCGCTGGGCGTGCCGCCGTCGGGATCGGCGATGATTTTGGAATAGCTGGCGCTCGCCACCTTCTCCCATTTGCCGTTCGGCTTTCTGATTTCCAAATTGGCGACGGTCGCCTTCAGAACGAGGCGGACGATGGCAGTGTCGAAGGTTCGCGGTTTCATCAGGCTGGGGAAGTCGCCCACCATTTGCCAGCCGTTTGCTAAGGCCCAAGCGTTTAGTTCGTCTTTCGTCATCACCAATGTCCTCGTCGTGCGCCCGCTTCGACCGCGGCCACTTTGACATGATATTGCGGCACGCGTCGTGAGAAAACCAGTCTGGCGCGGCGCTGGGGGACGTGCGGAGCCATGGCCTTTGTCCCATGCCCGTTTCTCTTTTCGATTGCTTGCGTCTCGCCCCACCCGGCGCCTACACCTTTGCGGCGTAAAAAGCGGAGACGGGCATGGACAGGCGTACGGTTTTGGGGCTCGGCGCAGCGGCGCTGGCGACGATGGCGGCGAAAGCCGAAAGCATGAAGCCCGACGGTTCGATTTCGACCGATCCCACCGAGATCCTCCCGCTGTGGCCGGCAACGCCGCCGGGCGGCGAGGGCGTTCAACTCACCGCCCGTATCATCGAGCGTTTGCCTGGTGCTAATGTCATTCACGACCGCTATGTCGAAAGCGTCGGCGTGCCGATCCTCACCGTTTTCCGCCCCGACCGGCCCGACGGTTCGGCACTTTTGCTGTGTCCTGGCGGCGGCTATGTCCGCGAAGTGCTCGACAAGGAAGCCTTCGAATCCGCGCGCCGTTTCAATGCCGCCGGCGTCACCGTGTTCGTGCTGCGCTATCGCCTGCCGGGCGAGGGCTGGGCGAACCGCGCCGACGTGCCGCTGCAGGACGCCCAGCGCGCCATCCGTCTTATTCGTTCGTACGCGGACCATTATGGGGTCGATTCCGGCCGCATCGGCATCCTCGGATTTTCCGCCGGCGGCCATGTTGCGGCCTCACTGATCACGCGGTTTTCCGATAAGGTCTATGCCGCGGTCGACGCAGCCGACCGGAGCGATGCTCGTCCTGCCTTTGCCGGGTTGATGTATCCGGTCATCACCATGAGCGATAAAGCGCACGCCGGTTCGCGTGAGAACCTTCTGGGCAAAAATCCTCCGCCGGAGGCGATCGCCAAATATTCCTGCGAGCTGCACGTTACCGCAGCGACGCCGCCGACCTTTCTCTGTTTGGCAGGCGACGACACGATCGTGCCGCCGCTCGGCAATGGCCTTGCGATGTATGAAGCGTTGGCGACCGCGAAGATTCCGTCCGAGTTGCACCTCTTCCAGGAAGGCGGCCACGGCTTCGGTATCGGCGGTACCGCGGGCAAGCCCTGTTCGGCCTGGCCCGATCTGTTCCTCAAATGGGGCGCGCGCGGCGGATTTTTCAAGTCCGCCTAGAACGCGAATCCGTGATAGGCTTGGGATGGGTCGGCCATCAACGATGCTGGATCCCATGCTGCGCTATGGCTATTTCCGCGACTTGCAATCGGGCCCCAAGCTCCTGCTCTGGGGCGGTCCCGACGACATGGCGCGGCTCTACGAGGCGCTGGCTGAGGTCGCGGCGCGCGAAGGGCCGCAGGCGCTCACCGACATCACCGGCTGCGTGGCCGTCGACGACACGACCGTGCTTCTGGAAACCGTCGGTGAGGCGGAAGGCATCGTCCGTGACGAGGCCGAGGGCGACGTGTTCCATTGGCGCATGGACGAAGAGGGCTGGTACGAATTTCAGCAACTGGTCGGACCATTGACGCGCGGCGCGCCGGGGCACCAAGCCTTGCAGTGTCACGCCGGCGGCGACATCGACGTGTTGGTCAGCGTCGGTGAATACCCGGACAATCTGAAACCTTAGCCCAGCTCTTCCGCGACAATACCGTTCGCAATTTCGGATACCGGCGCTCCCACCTGCGCAATGGCCTGGCGCAACACGTCGATGCCCGCGTCATAACGCGGCGCGTTCTCGGAGAGGGTGCGGCGGAATTGGCGAGCGCCATGGCGGCCATGAAAAACGCCCAGGATATGGCGGGTCATGGCATGGAGCGGCACGCCCTCGGCGCGTTTCTTCTCGGCATAGTCGACGAACGCCGCCAGCGCCGTATCGACCGATCGCTCCGCGCCGCCGAAAAACCTCGCGTCCACGTCCGCGAGCAGGGCGGGCGATTGATAGGCGAGGCGGCCGAGCATCACGCCGTCGACGTGCTTCAAGCATTCCTCGGCCGCATCGAGGCTGGTGATGCCGCCGTTGAGCACGATGGTGAGGTCCGGGTTCTCGCGCTTCACGGCATAAACGAGATCGTAATCGAGCGGCGGCACGGCGCGGTTCTCGCGCGGCGACAGGCCTTGGAGCAACGCTTTGCGGGCGTGCACGACGAAGATCGTGGTGCCCGCCGTCTTGCATTTGGCGATCAAGGTGCGCAGTGCGACCTCGGGGTCCTGGTCATCGACGCCGATGCGGCACTTGACCGTGACCGGGACACTCACCGCCGCGCCCATCGCGGCGACGCAATCGGCCACCAGATCGGGCTCCAGCATCAAACCGGCGCCAAACTTGCCTGACTGCACGCGGTCGGACGGACAGCCAACGTTGAGGTTGATTTCGTCGTAGCCGAAATCGGCACCGATTTTGGCGGCTTCGGCGAGCGCCGCGGGCGTCGACCCGCCAAGCTGCAAAGCGACCGGATGCTCGGCCGGATCGAACCCCAGCAATATTTCCCGGTTGCCGCGGATCGCCGCTTGCGCCGTCACCATCTCGGTATAGAGCCGCGCCCGCGACGACAGCTGGCGGTGGAACATCCGGCAATGCCGGTCCGTCCACTCCATCATGGGCGCAATACAAAATTTATGCTGTTGTTTTTCCTGCACTATTTATATACCCTTCAAGGGGTTAGGGGCCGTCGTGTGCACTCTCTGACACCCCTCGATACGACGCTTTTCGCCACGTTTCGACGCCTCAGTGCACACGTTTTGCACAAGGGAGGTGTACTCGACAATGGCGACCTTCTCGAAACTTCCCTCAGGAGCCTGGCGCGCCCAGGTCCGACGCAAGGGGCGTTATGTTGGCGAGACCTTCCTACGCCACGGCCATGCGCGGGAATGGGCTACTGAGGTCGAGCACGAAATTGATCGTGGCAAATCTCCCGTTGCTCGGCGCGCGAGGTCTGTGAAGACGTTTGGCCACCTCGTTGATCTACACATCGACGATATGAAGAAGGTCGGAAAAGCGCTTGGGCGTTCTAAGAACGCAACACTGGAAATGCTGCAGCGCGAACTTGGCTTCCTAAAGATAAACGAACTAGACCGCGAGCGTCTGATCAAGTTCGGTCGGCGGCGAGCGGCCAATGGCGCGGGCCCAGTGACCCTTGTCGGTCCACGCTTTTGGTGAAGGTCATCCCCCCGGGATCGGCGTAGCCGCAAAGGGAGGCAGTTGGCGTCATTGGCCGCTGTTTTGGAGGATTGAGCACCAAGATCAATGTTGCGGTCGAAAAGAACCCTTCGAAGGATCGAGCTCACGAGCGGCCACAATGGATGATGCGCGGCCTTACTACGCGGCATCGCTACAATGACGCGGTCCTCGCGTTC
>JAATGK010000081.1 GCA_015654715.1 Alphaproteobacteria bacterium | reverse complement strand
CGCTGTCCGTTCCCACCTTTATCCGGTGACGAAAAAAGGTGTCCGGCGAGCGATTAGCTCCGCATTGACCCGGGCACCAGTCGGAAGGAGTGCCAGGCAAGTTGCAGCGGCGAAGGGTGTTTCGCGAATGTCCCGATCCGCAGTCCCGATCCGCATCGGAGCGCGAGAGCATACAGAACCAGGCGCGATCTCGTGCGCGCACCAAAATGGACGGGCGTTCCGGCCATGGCGTGGGGTTCGATGACGAAGCAGATTGTGCCTGTCATTCGCTGCTTGAGTGTGGCGTTTGCTGGCGCCCTAGCTTCCCGGGGCGTACCCCACCGGAAGCGGTCGTGTGTTCATGACCGCTTTTGGCGCATGCGATAAAGGGGTTACACGACGCCGCGTTGTTTCAGATTTTTCTCATAGGCGCCGTTGATCGCCGCCAGCCTGTCGCTCAGGGTGCGGGACAAGAAGTTGATAGCAAAGGAACGCATATGACCGAGACGCCGGACCGGAGCGAAGTCGGTCGCAAGGCCAATGAATTGTCGGCCGAGCTCGGCCTCGGCGCCCACCGCCACGCGCGCCAGCTTGCCAAAGAGGCGCAAGCGGCGGGTGACGCTGAACGGGCCGCCTTCTGGACCGCAGTCGCAGACCAGCTTAGCCCGCGTTGTTCAATTTAACCCGGCCTCAGTTGAGGCCGCGTTCTTTCAGGATTTTCTCATAGGCGCCATTGATCGCCGCCAGTTTGTCGGTGGCGATCTTCACGAACTCTTCCGGCACGCCGCGCGCGATCAGGCTGTCGGGATGGTTCTCGCGCACCAGCCGGTAATAGGTGCGCTTGATTTCGTCGTCGTCCGCTTCATAGCCGACGCCGATCACCACATAAGGATCGGCGGCATCGGGCGCAAAATGCGAGGCGCGGATGCGGCGGAACTCGCCCGGTGAAAATCCGAAAATGTCCGACACCCGTTCGAGGAACGCTTCCTCATCGGGGTGCAGCACGGCATCGGCAGCGGCAATCTCGAACAGCCCATCGAGGATGTCTTCCAACACTGCGGGCTGGGCGGCGTACATCCGTGCGATCTGCTGGGCATAGGCCTCAAAGCCGGCGGTATCCTGCCGCGCCAGATCGAAAAAGCGGCGCACCGTCGCCTGTTCCTCCGGCGGCACCCGGAAGACACGCTCAAAGGCATCGATTTCCGCTTCGGTGACGACCCCGTCGGCCTTGGCCATTTTGGCGGCCAGCCCGATCATGGCGATGGTGAAGGCAATGCCGGGATCGCCGCCGCCCTGCACGTCGGCACCGCGATCGAATAGGTAATGCCCCGCCACCAGCCCGAGAGCCGCGCCCAACGGACCGCCCACGAGCAAGCCAGCCGCTCCGCCGCCGATTTTTCCCCAGATGGACATGAGGCCTAGCTAAACGGCAAACTCGGCAGAATTACAACTGTGCGCGAGGACCGACATGACAACCGTGCTGATTACCGGAGCCAATCGGGGATTAGGGCTCGAATTCGCCCGCCAATATGCGGCCGACGGCGCCGAAGTGATCGGTTGCTGTCGCAATCCGGCCGCCGCCGACAAGCTCGCCGACCTCGGCGTCCGCGTCGAACAGCTCGATGTCACCGATGCCGAATCAGTGGCCCGCCTCTGCGTCGCCCTGGCCGACACCCCGATCGATATTTTGATCGCCAATGCCGGATTTTATGGGCCGGAAGCCCAGGACGCCGATCTTGCCGATTTCGACGGCTTCATCGAAACCTTCCGCATCAACAGCCTGGGGCCCTTGATGGTGGCGCAGGCGTTGAAGCTGAACCTGATGGGCGGGCGCGACAAGAAACTGGTCGTCATCACCAGCAAGATGGGATCGATTTCCGATTCGAGCGGCGGGTTCCTCGCCTATCGTTCGTCCAAGGCGGCGCTCAACATGATCGCCCACGGCCTCGCGCTGGCCTGGAAGAAGAACGGCATCAAGGTCGCCATTCTCCATCCCGGCTGGGTCAGGACCGATATGGGCGGGTCGAGCGCGCCGCAGTCGGTCAGCGAGAGCGTCAGCGGCCTGCGGGACCGGATCGCCGAACTATGGCCCGGCAGCAGCGGCCATTTCATCGATTACCAGGGCAACGAAATCGGCTGGTGATCAGAGCTTGCGGCGGACCCATCGTACGGCATCGATCAGGGCGAACGGCAAGTAGCAGACGAGTACCGCGACCAACGCCAGCCCCACGACATAAGGGATGTACCACGGCCAGGCCGGCATCAGGTCGTAGAGCGAGGCGTGCCCCGGCTTGGCACGCAGGAAGCCGTAATTGACCTTGAGCAACCAATCG
>JAATGK010000219.1 GCA_015654715.1 Alphaproteobacteria bacterium | reverse complement strand
GGCCGGTCTGTTGTTCGCCGGTGAATATCTGGTGCGGCTGCGCTTCAAGCGAAGGAGGGCTCGATGAGCGCGCTCTTCGATGCCGTCTGCATGGCCGATCCGGCTGCGGTGCTCTTCGCGGGCAACCGTGGCGCCGTCACCGCCGGTCAGATCCGCCGCACGGCGATGGATGTGGCGATCAAGCTACCCGCCGGCAAGCCCGTCTTCCTGCACACCGAAAGCGCGGCGTTGTTCGTTTGCGGCCTGTTGGCGGCGGCGATGCGGCGTGCAACGGTGTTCTGTCCGGCGCATGTGCAGTCCGAATACCTGCGCGAGATCGGCGCCGCCGACGGGGTTCTGCTCACGGACGAGAAGGTGGCGCTCGCCACCGTGCAGCACCTCGAAATCGCGCAAGAAACGGGGCGGCTTGACGTCATCCCGAGCGACTTGAATCTCAATTTCTACACATCGGGCACAACCGCGGCGCCCAAGCTGGTGCCGAAGCGGATCGCGCAGCTCGACCTCGAAGGCCAGAAACTCGACCGGCTGTGGTCGGTGCGGGCGGGACACGTCTACGCCACGGTTTCGCATCAGCACATCTACGGCATGCTGTTTCGCATCTTCTGGCCGGTGATTTCGGGGCGGGTGTCGGAAGACCGCCCAGTGGCGACCTGGGAGGCCTTGTCCGGAAAGCTCACGCCCGCAACGACGCTGGTATCGAGCCCAGCGCATCTTACCCGCATCCCCGGCGGTTTCGATGCGGGAGCACCGGCGCTGGTTTTTTCCTCTGGCGCCCCGCTGCCGTTCGCTGCCGCCCAAGAGGCGCGCGAAAAATTCGGCTCGCTGCCGATCGAAGTTCTGGGCAGCACCGAAACGGGCGGCATCGCCTGGCGTCAGCAGGTGCGCTCGGATACGCCGTGGACGCCGTTCGAAGATGTCGGCATTGCAGCCGATGCGGATGGCGGACTGGTGGTCGTGTCGGCGGTGGCTGGTGAGGCGCCGGTCGCAACCGGCGATTTGGTCGAGAACGTCGCGGGCGGTTTCCGCCTGAAAGGGCGGGGTGACCGCATTGCCAAGATCGACGGCAACCGCGTGTCGCTGCCGCGCGTCGAAGAGGCGCTTCTGGCGCTGTCCCAGGTTGGCGCCGCCGCCGTGGTCGATCTGCCGCAACGCAATGGCGCCCTCGGCGCCATCGTGGAATTGAATGCTGACGGCAAAGCCGACCTGCAAAGCCTCGGCGCCTTCCGCTTGTCGCGCAAATTGCGCGAGATGCTGGTCGGGCGCATGGAGCCGCGCGAGCGCCCCAAGCACTGGCTGTTCGCTCCGATCCCGCTGGATCGCCAGGGCAAACGCGTACAGGCGGCACTGCGCGCCAAGTTTGTACTGCATGGCGTCGAGTCCCTCGGCGCCCTCGCGGCCGCGGCGGTCGATGGCGACACGGCGGAACTCACGCTCGAACTTGCGCCCGGTCTTGTCTGGTTCCAAGGCCACTTCCCGGGCGAACCGATCCTTCCGGGAATCGCCCAGACGCATATGGCGGTGTTATGGGCCGATTGTTTGTGGGGTTTCCATCCGCGCGGGGCCGGTCTCTCGCAAGTGAAATTCCGCCGCGTAATGCGCCCCGGCGCAATGGTCATCCTGCGATTGACGCGCGACCTCCATCGCGAGCGGCTTGCCTTCACCTATGAGTCCGCGGGTGTCATCGCTTCCGAAGGGCGGATCGGGGGCGTGAAATGAGCGCCTTGCGCTTCTGCGCCGTCATTCCCACCTGCAATCATACCTCGGCGCTGGATGCCATTCTGACGCGTCTGGAGGCAGAGGGGCTTCCAGTCATCGTCATCGACGACGGCAGCACACCTGCCAACGGCGACATCATCCATGCCATTTGCGCGCGCCATCCCGGCTGTGAACGGCAGCGTCTTTCGTTCAACGCCGGCAAAGGTTTTGCGGTGATGTGCGGCTTGGCACGCGCCGCCGAACGCGGCTTCACCCACGGGGTCCAGATCGACGCCGATGGCCAACACGATTTGAATGCGTTGAAGGCGTTGCTCGCCATGGCGGAGCGCAATCCCGAGGCCATCGTCAGCGGCGCACCGGTTTACGACGCGTCGGCACCGGCCAAGCGCCGGTTCGGGCGCAAGCTCACGGCGTTCTGGGTGCACGTCAACACGCTGTCGCTGCGTCTGCCCGATGCGATGTGCGGCTTCCGCGTCTATCCGGTGGCGAAGACGCTGGCGTTGGTGCGCAAATCCGTCCGCGGCCGGCGGATGGAATTCGACGTCGAGGTTTTGGTGAAGGCGCATTGGGCTGGGATCGCGGTCGCCGCTGTGCCGGTGCCGGTGATCTATCCCGAAGGCAACCTGTCGAACTTCGACATGCTCGCCGACAATCTGCGCCTTTCCGGTATGCAGACGAGATTGTTCTTCGGCATGTTGTGGCGGGTGCCGTCGCTCCTCTGGCGCAAGCCGCCGCGCGTGAACGGTGCCGCACCGACGCGCTGGTCGGGGATGCGCGAACGCGGCGCCGGTTGGGGGCTGCATCTGCTCGCCGTCATCTATCGCCGATTGGGCCGCAGCGTGTGCCTTGCGGCGATGGTGCCGGTCATCCTCTATTTCTTCGCCACCGGCCGCGAGCAGCGCCAAGGCTCGCGCGATTTCCTCGACCGCATGTGGCGGGCGGGGCATCTGAAACGTAAGCCGAATCTGTGGACCAGCTTCCGGCATTTCCTCAGCTTCGGCGGTGCGGCGCTCGACAAATTCGCGGCCTGGACCGGCGGCATTCCGGGCTCGAAGCTCGGCGGCGACGGTGTTGCCGCGTTGAACGAACTGATCGCGAGCGGTCGCGGGGCGTTCCTTCTTACGGCCCATCTCGGCAATCCGGATGTCGTGCGCGCTATCGGCGTTTTGGGCCATCGGGTGCCGCTCAACGTTCTGGTGCACACCGAGAACGCCCGGCATTTCAACCGGATCGTCGCGCAATTCTCGCCCGAGGCACCGGTGCGCGCCATCGCGGTCACCAAGGTCGGCGCCGACACCGCCATTGTCTTGAGCGAGGCGATCGCGTGCGGCGCGTGGGTGGTGATGGGCGGCGATCGCGTGCCGGTGTCG
>JAATGK010000378.1 GCA_015654715.1 Alphaproteobacteria bacterium | reverse complement strand
GCGGCACGGCCGCGAGCTGAGCGAGGAATTGCGCCGCGTCGGCGGCGTTTTGGGTCTTTTGCTCGGGGTCGGCGTCTGCCTTATGACCTACACCGGCCTCGTGACGATCCCGGTGCGGCATCTGTTCAAAGTGACCAGCGTTCTCATCGCCTTCATGGCGGCCGGCATGGCGGCGCAATGCGTCGCCTTTCTGCAGCAAGCGGATATTGCGACAATGCTGGGCCGGACCGTCTGGAACACTTCGGCGATCCTGTCCGACAACAGCCTTCCCGGCCGGGTTCTGAATACGCTCCTCGGTTACCCGGACAGACCGACGCAACTTATGGCGGTGCGGTCCCGGGGCAGCCGAATGCGACGCCGCCCGCCGCTCCGGCGCAGCAAGCCGCCGCCGTTCCCGCGCAACCGGTTGTCGCCGCGCCGCCGCCGCAAGGGCAGGTCTATGGCGAAACCAGCAAACCGGTTCGCGTTGTGCTGCGGGCGCGTGATGCGACACGCATTCTGGTGCAAGGCCTGGGTGGCCGCATCCTGCAGAACCGCATGTTGAAGCCCGGTGACAGCTATCGCGTGCCCAACATGGTCGGCCTCACATTAACCACATCGAATGCAGGGGCAGTGCAGGTCGAACTCGACGGTGCCGTACTCGGCGTCGCCGGCAGATCGCAGGAAACCGCGGATGCGATTTCGCTCGATCCGCAGTCGATTATGGATCGCAATGGTGGTAACCACGGCCGGTAGCGCTCGGCGCGAAAACTTGGTATCGGTTTTCGGGTAAGAAGCGTGTCAAGACAAAACCTTACAGGCTAAAGGGTTGCTATGAGCGTCCGCAGCTATCGCGAAATCCATCGCCGTCAGAGCCGGCAGATTCACGTCGGGCCAGTTGCCATCGGTGGCGACGCTCCGATCAGCGTGCAGACCATGACCAACACGGTCACGGCCGATGCCAAGGCGACCATCGACCAGATCCGCCAGATCGAAGAGGCGGGCGCCGACATCGTGCGCGTCTCATGTCCCGATGAAGATGCGACCGCGGCGATGAAGGCGATTTGCAAGGCCGCCACCATCCCGGTCGTGGCCGACATCCATTTTCACTACAAGCGCGCTATCGAAGCGGCGGAAGCGGGCGCGGCGTGCCTGCGCATCAATCCCGGCAACATCGGCTCGGCCGATCGCGTCCGCGAAGTGGTGAAGGCCGCCAAAGATCACGGCTGTGCGATGCGCATCGGCGTCAATGCCGGCTCGCTCGAAAAAGAGCTGATGGACAAGTACGGCGAGCCGTGCCCCGAAGCGATGGTCGAAAGCGCCCTCAGCCACGCCCGCATTCTCGACGACAACAATTTTCGCGAATACAAGATTTCGGTGAAGGCATCCGACGCCTTCCTCGCCGTCGCGTCTTATCGGGCGCTGGCCGAAGCCATCGATTGCCCCTTGCATCTCGGCATCACCGAAGCGGGCGGCCTCATCTCCGGCACGGTGAAATCGGCGATCGGCATGGGCAATCTGCTCTGGGCCGGCATCGGCGATACCATCCGCGTCTCGCTGTCGGCCGATCCGGTGGAAGAGGTGCGCGTCGGCTTCGATATCTTGAAGTCGCTCGGCCTGCGCTCGCGCGGCGTCAACATCATCTCGTGCCCGTCGTGCGCGCGTCAGGGCTTCGACGTGATCAACACCGTCAAGACCCTGGAAGACCGCCTCAAGCACATCACCACGCCGATGTCGTTGTCGATTATCGGCTGCGTCGTCAACGGTCCGGGCGAGGCGCTGGGGACGGACATCGGCTTCACCGGCGGCGGCGCCGGCAAGGGCCACGGCCAGATTTTTCTCAACGGCAAACCGGTCTATCGCATCCAAAATCCCGATCTGATCGAGCATGTCGTCGAGTTGGTGGAAAAGAAAGCCGCCGAAATCGAAGCGGCACACAACAACGCCGCCGAATAGCGGCTGGGGCGGCCCAGAAAGCGCCTGAGTTAGCGCCGGGAAGCGATTTCGCCGGGTACGGGGTTCCCGTGCGCCGCCCTGTCGTGGTATCCCGCCGCTCCCATGATCCCAACCAACAAGCTCGAACGTCTGCTCGACCGTTTCCACGCCGTGGAGGCGGAGCTGTCGTCGGGGCTCGCTGGCCCCGCCTTCGTCAAACTGTCGAAGGAACACGCCGAGCTGGCGCCGGTGGTGGAGGCAACGAGCGCCTACCGCCAGGCCCAGCGGCAGTTCGAGGGTGCCGAGACACTGATCAACGATCCGTCGACGGATTCCGAGATGCGCTCGCTGGCGGAAGAGGAGCGGGCGGAGCTGAAAGTCACGCTGGAAAAGCTCGA
The DNA here is from genome assembly GCA_015654715.1 of Alphaproteobacteria bacterium. Taxonomy (GTDB): domain Bacteria; phylum Pseudomonadota; class Alphaproteobacteria; order Micropepsales; family Micropepsaceae; genus Rhizomicrobium. The sequence goes on along the minus strand of JAATGK010000378.1, from coordinate 994 downwards.
ACACGCCCTCAAGCTCCAGCTTCTGCCCAAGGACGCTGCCGACAATTCCTCCGCCATTCTCGAAATTCGCGCCGGTACCGGCGGCGACGAGGCGGCGCTGTTCGCTGGCGATCTCTTGAAAATGTATCAGCGCTATTGCCAGCTTCAGGGCTGGAAGACCGAGCTGATGAGCCTTTCCGAATCCGATCTCGGCGGCATCAAGGATGCCGTCATGGATGTGCAGGGGCAGGGCGTTTTCGCCAAGCTCAAATTCGAGAGCGGCGTCCATCGCGTTCAGCGCGTGCCGGTGACCGAAGCGGGCGGGCGCATCCATACCTCGGCGGCGACCGTTGCGGTGCTGCCGGAAGCCGAAGACGTCGACATTGTCATCAACGACAAGGACCTGCGCATCGACGTTTATCGCGCCCAAGGCGCCGGCGGCCAACACGTCAACAAGACCGAAAGTGCCGTACGCATTACGCACCTTCCCACCGGCATCGCGGTGGCGCAGCAGACCGAAAAATCGCAGCATAAGAACAAGGCGCAGGCGATGAAGCTGCTCAAGGCCCGCCTCTACGACCGGGAACGCGAGCGCGTCGATTCCGCCCGCGCCTCCGAGCGCAAGTCGCTGGTCGGGTCGGGCGACCGCTCCGAGCGCATCCGCACCTACAATTTCCCGCAAGTTCGGGTGACCGACCATCGAATCAATCTCACCCTTTACAAGCTCGACCGCATCATTTCTGGCGACGATCTCGGTGATGTGATCGATGCCCTGGTCACCGAAGACCAGGCCAGCCGTCTCGCCGAACTCGAATCGGACGAAGCGTGAGCGACCCCCGCCCAGCCGCAATCCGCCGCCTCAGCGAGGCGGGCATCGGCAATCCCCGGCTCGATTCGCGGCTGCTCTGGGATCAGGCCCAGCACAATCCCGGTCAGTTCGAAGCCCTCTTGAAGCGGCGTCTGGCGCGCGAACCCGTTGCCTACATCATCGGCATGAAAGAATTCTGGAGCCTGG
>JAATGK010000141.1 GCA_015654715.1 Alphaproteobacteria bacterium | reverse complement strand
CCTTAAGCGCGACATTTTGCGAGCGGGTCATGGTGCACACCTCAGTTTCGTGCGCACGGTAGCGCGAATTTGGCGGTGCGATAGGTTCGGAATATACCCACTTCCCCGCCATTGTTATGCTTAACAACTAATTAACGGCCTTAGGACTCCTGAACCGCCTTTTTCTCGCACGGCGTGTTTTTGTCGGCGTTGTTCGCCGCCGCGTTGCGATTGGCGCCCGCATTGGCCGACGACGCTCCGCTCGTCGCGTTGCATTGACACCGGTGGTCAATTCTTCCGCATAAGGACAATGCCCGCCGCTTTGTTAGCACAACGTCAATTATCCTGCGACAAACACACTCCCTCTCGCGTTGAAAAAAAACTGCGCTTTCGCGGCGTCTTGGAATGGTTGCGTTACCTGATAGCGCTACCTAAGCAATAACACGGAGTTGTTCTTCCGTACGATGTTGTACTTACATACAGCTAGCGAGAAGGAAAAAATGATGGACCCCAAGGCCGTCGAACAAGACACCAACCCTGCCATGTCGACCTGGCAACAGAACCGGATGGACATCGAAGCGCAATGGTATTCCGCCTTGCACAACGAGATGTCCGACGTCGTCCCGTCAAAGCTGCCGATCTCGATGCCGCCTGTTCGTCGCGCGGCCTAAACTTCCCCGATCGGTTCGGCGTGCGCGACCGTGTGCCAAATGCCGGGCACTTCGGCGCGCAAGCCCCGTTCCAATTCATCGACAATGCCGTGAATTTCCGTCACCGTGCGGTCGGGCGCCGTGCGGCAATGGAAGATGACGATCAAGCCTTGCGCCGTTTGTCGCGCCCGCACGTCGTGAATGTCGGTGAGGGCGCCGTGTTCGCCGGCCAGCCGCGCCAGCACTTTTGAAATCTCCGCCAGCGTATCCGCTTGCACATCGCTGCCCACAATGGCGGCGTCCTGCAGCGGCTCGAGATGCGTTTCGACTTCGGTCGTCTGGCCGAATTCGCCGCGCATGTCCGCTTCCAGGTTCGTGGCGATGCGGTGGGCTTCGGACAGCGGCAGCCGCCCGTCGACTTCGAGATCGAAGCTGATCGACAGCGTTTCGCCGACCACATGTGCAGTGACATGATGGACATGAGCGCTGTGATTGGCGGCGATGATCAGCGCGCGCTGCTGAATGGTCTCCTCGTCGAGCTTGAGCGGATGTGTCGTGACGGTGACTTGCGCTTCCGCCATTTCGGCACAAATGGCGTCGGTGACGGCTTGCTTCTGGGCCACCACCCTGGTCTGCGGCCAGCCGCGCCCGACCGCGACATCGACGTCGACGAAAAACACGCTGCCGGCCGGGCGGACGCGCACGCGGCTGACTTCGGCCACGCCGGGAACGCCGCGCACAATCGCGGTGACGCGTTCGGCGGCGCCTTGCGGGGCGGTGTCGATCAAGGTGTCGAAGGTGCGCCGTCCCAATATCCAGCCGGCGCGGCAGACGAAGATCGAAACGCCGACCGCGGCGATGGGGTCGCCGATCGGCCAGCCCAGGGCGACGAACATCAAGCCCACCAGCACCACGCCGGAACTCAAGACGTCGGAAGCGAAGTGCAGGGCGTCGGCTTCCAGCGCCATGCTTTTGGTTTTTTTGGCGGTGCGCGAGAGAGCGCGGGCGCGCCAGATGTCGATAAGGATCGAGGCGATGATCACCGCGAACGACCACCGCGTCGCTTCGACCTCGATCCTGGGCGCCAGCAAGCGATGGATCGCCGCATTGATGATCCACAGCGAGGTGAGGAACAGCAGCACCGTCTCGCCCAGCGCGGTCAGGGCTTCGATCTTGCCGTGGCCATAGTGATGCTCGGCGTCGGCCGGCTTATCCGAGACGCGCACCGCCATGTAGGTCATCACCGTGGCGCCGAAATCGAGCAGGCTATGCAACCCTTCCGACATCAGGCCCAAGCTGCCGGTCAAGAACCCCACCGTGAACTTGCCGATGGTCATGGCCAGGCTCGCCGCCATCGAACTGATGGCGACGGTTTTCTTTTCGTGGGAGGCGTCGTGGGTCACGGGAATCTCCGGCTAGGAGGCGGTTATAGCGTGACTGGCGGGGCGCTGCTCGGGCGGACGGCTGGCAAATTTGCGCTGCGATGCGTCGGTCGCGAGATCGTGAATGCGCGCGCGGTGGGCAATCCGGGCCTTTGTGCGACCACGCGCCGCTGCGGCGGAACGGATCGCCTCACCGCCAGATTTCCCTCGAGAACGCATTGAATGTGTTGATGAAATCGGACGTTTCCGCATTCCTGCGGGGCCCCCATTTGGTTTTTGCCGTGGAACATATCGGAATTAGAATAATTATGGATAGGAGGGTCGTCAGGAGTGCAATGCCATGTTCCATGATGCAGACGAATACGAGCGACGCGCCCGCGAGGCCGAGCGCCTGGGCTTTGCCACGCGCGATCCGGTCTTGCGCGAGGACCTGTTTGGCCTCGCCCGCATCTACGGCGACTATGCCAGCCACCTCCGCGATCGCCCAAGCGACGCCGAAGATGCCGCTTGGCGCCAAGCGGTGAACGGGTAGGGGGCGCAACACTGGCTGTCATTCCGGGCGCGCCGCAGCGGTCTTGTCGGCTGGCACGTTGGCGTGACCCGGGATCCACCCCAACACTCGCCAGATTTTAAAGTGGATCCCGGCTCTGCGCCCGCCTGCGCCCTCTGTGCTTGGGAGCGCTTGGCCGGGATGACAATATGCGGTAGGCGATCAGCTTCGCTCGCGCCAGGATCGTCGCATGTGGCTCCTTTTTGCCTTTCTCGGACCGATTTGTTGGGCGATTTCGGTCCACATCGACAAGTACCTGATCGACCGCTACTTCCCCGACAGCGACACCGCAGTTTTGATGTTGTTCACCGCGCTGGTGGGCGTGTTGGTACTGCCGTTCATCTGGTGGTTCGAGCCCGGCGTGCTGGCGCCGTCGCTGAAAGCGATCGCGGTGATGACCTTGTCGGGCGCGATGTATATCGCCTCGATGCTGTTCTACCTCAGGGCCATCCAGAGCGAGGAAGCCTCGGTGGTGGCGCCGATGTTCCAGCTCACCACGATTTTCAGCTTTCTTCTCGCCTGGGCGATGCTGCACGAAACGCTCAATCTGAGGTCGGCGGCAGGCGCGGTGCTGATCCTCGGCGGCGTGCTGTTCGTTTCGCTCAATGCCGATTTCAGCCTCAAGTCGCTGAAGCCGAAGATCGCGCTCGGCATGGTGGCGTGCACTTTCATCCTGGCGCTCGCCAATGTGATCTTCAAATTCTACGCGGTGGAAGACGATTTCTGGACCACCACCTTCTGGACCTTCGTCGGTGAGGGCCTGTTCGGGCTGGTGCTGCTCATGCGCGGGCGCATCCGTCGCCAGTTCGCGGCGATGATCCGCACCCATCCCGGCGCGCTGCTCGGCGTCAACGGCGCCAATGAGCTGATCAATCTCGGCGGCGGCATTTCCGTACGTTACGCGACGTTGCTGGCGCCGGTGGCGCTGGTCTCGGCGGTGGCGTCGACCACCACCTTGTTCGTCGTTGCCCTGGGGACGGCCTTATCGTTCCTGGCGCCGCGGCTGTCGCGTGAGGACATTTCGCGGCAAAGCCTGATCCGCAAGGCGATTGCCGCGGTCATCGTCACCGCCGGTGTGGTGCTGACCGGGCACTGAGAAGATTAAGCGAGAACGTCGACCTGCTGACCCTTCTGCTCGGTCTGCTGTTTCAGGTTCTGTTCGATCTCGTCCTTCATCTGCTTCATCACGGCCTCGCGGTCGGACGGGCTCATCTTGTCGAGTTTTTCCTTGGTCAGGCCGTGCGATTTCAGCCAGGCATCTTCCATGCGCTCGGCCGGCGTCATTTTCATGTAATTCTTGAAGATGTCCGCGGCCGAGGGCGCTTGGTTCGCGTTGGCAGAGTTGTTGGCGTCTTGCGCCGAAGCCGGATTGCGCGTCACGGATGCGGCGGAAAAATTAGCGGCGTTGAATGTGCTGACGCTACTGATCATGTTTTTCCCCAATTGGGCGCGGCATCGCCCGGAAGAAATTGCCGTCCGGCAGGTTTCCACCAGCGCAAGCGGCTGGTTTTTCCCAATTTTCCGGGGGCAGGGCAGGGACGCGGTACGCTACGGCTTCTACCTCGCAAAAGCCGCGCCAAGCGCGGGTGTGGCAGCGGTGCCGCCATCGGCCAGACTTCTGTTAACTTCACCCGCGGCGGGCCAAGACAAACGGGCATTTTCCCGGTTATTGTACCGTTATGAGACGCAGGGGCAGGGTGGCTCGGACGCTGGGCGTCCTTTATGTGCTGGGCGCATCCGCGCTCGGCTTTGCCCTTGCTTTGCAGGCGCAACATCCCTTGGCTCTCGGCGCCAAACAGTTTGCCGAGACCGCACCGCCTGCCGTTGGGGCCGCCGCCCACGCCGCCAACGAAGTTGCGATCAAGCCTGCCTGGGCATGGACGGTGCGAAACGCGACCGGTACTTGGCGGCAGGTCTCCGCTTACGTCTGGTCGCAGCCGGCCCCCGTGCTGAAGCCGGCGCCAAAGCCCGTAGTCGCCGCCGCCACGCCGCTTCGCAAATCTGCGCCCGCGCCGGCATTGCGTCCGTCGAT
>JAATGK010000043.1 GCA_015654715.1 Alphaproteobacteria bacterium | reverse complement strand
GGTGAAGATGCGGCCGCGGAGACGGGCGAGAATCGAGATAGGCGAAGGGCCGAAGCCCAGAGACACGAGAGAGTTCTGGATCGTACGGGCCTGTTGCGGATCGTCCATGCTGAGGCCGAGCGCTTGCGTCAGGATCAGATAATAGCCGGCGACCGCGATGAGGCCGAGACCAACGACCAACAGGCCGGTGACGGCGCCCGAACGGAACGCCATGCTGAGGCCCGCCGCCAGACCCTGGCGGGAAGCTTCGGCAGTGCGCACATTGGCACGCACCGACACGTTCATGCCGACATAACCGGCGGCGCCTGACAGCACCGAACCGATCAGGAAGCCGACAGCGCTCTGCCATCCGAGCAGCAAGAACGCGATGATGACGATCACCACGCCGACGATGGCGATGGTGGTGTACTGACGATTGAGGTAGGCGCGAGCGCCTTCCTGAATGGCGGCCGAGATTTCCTGCATTCGAGCCGTACCGGCGCTCTTCGAGAGCACCGAGCGCACCGTTAGTCCGCCGTAGACCAACGCCGCTAGGCCGCATGCCAAGACGATATAAAGTTCCATGGTTTCCCCTTACTTCCGAATTTTCCACGACCGAAGGGCGGTCTCATGATTCCAGGACAGGCCGGAAACCTGCCAGGCAGAAGGCTGGGGGTGTATGCCAAATGGCTAACAGAGACGCAACTTAGTGCGATGGTCCCGAGGCAGGTTTCGATGTCGCGCCTGCAGAAGAGGCACTTTTGGCGGCATCATCACCCTTGCCGCCGCCGCTTCCTGCCCCTGCGGCAGTTGTCGCAGCCTGGGTTGGCTGCGGCGGGGACGCCGGCGCGGTCGAATCAGAGGGGTGCAGCGGCGAGAACTTGATCTCGATAAAGCTCATATGCCGGACCTTGTCGTCGCCGACGATACGCTTGGCGGCTGCCGTCAACCGCGCGTTGAGCAGATCCTTATCAACCTCCTTGGGGTCGCTCGCGAGCGCAATCGGCTTTGAATAAACGTCGCGGACGAAGGCATCCTGGACGAAAGCCAACTTTTGGCGCACCGCGATACACGCGTTGGGTGAGGCACAGATCAGTTTGCTCGAAATATAGGCGTAACCGAGAAGGTTTCCGTCCTGGCTCATCGGCGCCATCAAGAACGGCATTTCTACAGTGGTCCCGGGCTCGGGCTTGGGTTCCTTCTTCTTGGCACCCTCCTGGGCCCAGGCCGCATTGGCCAAGCAAAGGGCGAACAAGAACATGATAAGGCGTCGGACCATGCCCGGAGCCTCGCGCATCAGGGCTAACATTGAGTTACCGCACCGTTGCTCGCTATTACCTCCCCCTGTCGAAATGCGCTGCATTTCGGGTGGGGGGGGCGAACCATCAAAAATGCGTGAACCCGGCGCGGGTAACGGGGATTTCCCGGCCCTGACCATCGAGCAGGACGACGCCCTGCCCCGGCTCGACCTCGCCTATCCGACCCACGGGGGTCTGAGCGGCCATTGCGGCCGCTTCGACGGCCTCGAACGACGGCGCCGTGAACGCAATTTCGTAATCGTCGCCAGCGGTGACGGCGCGCACAACGCCATCGGGATCGAACCGGCGCAGCGCCTCGGAGCGCGGGACCGCACCCGCCGCCACCACGATGCGCACGCCCGACACTGCGGCGATGTGCCCGAGATCGGCAAGCAGCCCATCGGAGACATCCAGCGACGCGGTGGCGACGCCGCGCAGCGCCCGTCCCAATCGAAGCCGCGGCGTTGGCTGCTGGTAGCGCCCGACCAAGTAGGCATCGCCCGCGTTGCCGTCTTGCCGCAACTTCAGTCCGGCGCCGGCATCGCCGATGGTGCCGCTGACGAAAACGTGATCGCCCGCGCGGGCACCGGAACGTCGAATCATCGCGCCCGCCGCAACGGTTCCGAGTGCGGTGATCGCGATGGTGAGCGGACCCGGAGTCGCCGTGGTATCGCCGCCGAGCAGCGAAACACCAAATGCCCGCTGATCTTCGCCAAGCCCGCGCGCGAATTCGGCAAGCCACGCCTCATCGGTTGATTGTGGCAACGCCAAGGCAAGCAGATACCCGACCGGCTCCGCGCCTTTCGCCGCCAGATCCGACAGGTTCACGCGCAACGCCTTCGACGCAATCAGGTTCGGCGGATCGTCGGGGAGAAAGTGAACGCCTGCGGTCAACGCGTCGGCCGTCACAACGGTCTCGCGGCCTGCCTCTTGTTTCAGCACGCAGGCATCGTCGGTGAGCGCCAACGCACCGGGGTGTGTCGCCAAAGGCGCAAAATGTTTGGCAATCAAACCAAATTCGGAAATTGCGTTCGCCAAAGCTTGAAGTCCGTTTTTCCGACCCTATCTCATAACCATCGTAAACGGCACAAAAGGATGATCAAAGCGCCGCCCGGCCACCGTGATTTTGCCACGATATTGCCCCGACCGGCGACCACATTGATCTGCAACGAAACCGAAGTTCACGCGTTGAGTTTGCGTAAGACGAACTGAAACCCTTGGAGAGACCTATGCCCCGCCCCGCCAACAACAGCCGTCAAAACGCCGAAGGCGGCGTCGTCCGTACGGTGTTCGTGAGCGCGCTTGGGCTCTTACCGATGGGCGTCGTCTCCGGCATGATGCTGATGCAGATTTTCGGCATCTGGACATATTGAGCTGAATGTCATCCCCGGCCGAACGCAAGCGTGTTGCTTGTGATGACTTTTGACTAAAACTCCCCGTCCGGCACAGTTTCCCCGAATTCTCCTGCCCGCTTTTGATGCGCCAGCTTGTCGAGAGCCGCGTTGATGAAGGGCGTGTCGCCTTCGGCGTCGAAGGCATGAGTCAGGCTGACGTATTCGTCGATCACCACTTTCGCCGGCACGTCGGGACGGGCGAGCAGCTCGTAAGCACCGGCGCGCAGGATCGCCCGCATCAGCGAATCGACGCGGGACAGCCGCCAGTTCTTGGCCAGGCACTTCGTGACGGCCGCATCGATCTCTTTTTGCCGCTCCGGGACACCGCGCACGATGTCGGCGAAGAACTCCGGATCGGGATCGCCGGGCGTCACTTCGGCTTCGCGGCCGAAGCGGAATTCGACGAATTCCGCCGTGACGTCGTCGGCGCCGTCGCCGGACATTTCCATCTGATAGAGCGCCTGCACTGCGGCCAGGCGTGCTGCGTGACGGGATTCTGGTACCGCGTCGGTCATTTACGCATCCCGAGACGCTGGCGTAGACCGATCAACGCCAGGCACGCGCGGGCAGCATCGCCGCCCTTGTCCGCCTGTTCGCGATTGGCACGAAGCAGCGCCTGTTCTTCGTTTTCGACGGTGAGAATGCCGTTACCAATGCACAGGCCGTAGTTGATCCCAAGATCGACCAAAGCGCGGCCCGATTGGCCGGCGACGATTTCGAAGTGATAAGTCTCGCCGCGGATGACGCAGCCGAGCGCGACGTAACCGTCGTAATGCTTGCCGCCGTGCTCGCCGCCCTTCATGGCAAAATGGATCGTAGGCGGAATTTCGAGCGCGCCGGGCACCGACACGCAATCAAAATAGGCGCCGCCGCGCTCCAGCGCCGCCGTGGCGCCATCGAGCAGCAGCCGCGAAATCTCGGGATAGAACGTTGCCTCAATAACCAAGATATTGGGCTTGAGATCAGTCGCGTCCGCGGATCGGGTGCGTGCCGACGACGTTGAGGCCGTAACCATCGAGTGCCACCACTTTCTTTTCGGGGGTATCGGTGAGAAGGATCATGTTCTGGATACCAAGGTCGAGCAAGATCTGGGCACCGACACCGGCTTCCTTGACGCGGCGGCGATCTTCCTCGGAAAGCCGCTTCAAAACCATGTCGGTCACGAATGTGGGCCGTGCCTGCCTGAGCAGTACGACCACGCCGCGGCCCTGATGGGCGATGATGCGCATCGATTCTGCGAGACGGTCGCGAGCGCTGTGCGCATCGGCCAAAATGTCGTTCAGCACATTGATGGCGTGCATGCGAACATAGACCGGCTCAGGGGTCGAGATATCGCCTTTGATGAGGACGATATGTTCGGCGTATTCGATGGTGTTGACGTAGACGATCATCTTCCAGTCGCCGCCGTAATGGCTGCGGAACACCGATTCCGCGGTGCGCTGGATGAAGTGATCGTATTTGCGCCGGTGCTGAATCAGGTCGGCGATAGTGCCGATCTTGAGGCCGTGCAATTGCGCGAAGGTGACGAGATCCGGCAACCGCGACATAGTGCCATCGTCGTTCATGATCTCGCAGATCACGCCCGACGGATTGAGACCGGCCAGCCGGGCGATATCGACCGCCGCTTCGGTATGACCGGCGCGCACGAGGCTGCCGCCTTCACGCGCGACCAACGGAAAGACGTGGCCCGGCATGACGATGTCGCCTGGACCTTTGGTCGGATCGATCGCCACCGCCACGGTATGGGCGCGGTCGTGGGCGGAGATGCCGGTGGAAACACCCTCTTTCGCCTCGATCGACACGGTGAAGGCGGTGCGGTGCAACGCGGCATTGAACTGCGTCATCATCGGGATTTGCAGCGTCTCGGCGCGTACTTGCGTCAGGGCGAGGCAGATCAAGCCGCGGCCGAACTTGGCCATGAAATTGATCGCCTCCGGCGTACACATTTGCGCCGGAATGAAGAGATCGCCCTCGTTTTCGCGATCCTCCGCATCGGTCAGGATCACCATCTTGCCGTTGCGTACGGTCTCGATGATCTCTTCGACGTTGGAAATGTACTCGTGAAACATCGGCAGGTCGGTCAGCGTTGTCATCCCTTCACCAGCCTTGCCACATAGCGGGCGATGGTGTCGATCTCGAGATTCACTTTCATGCCAAGCTTGAGCCTTCCGAACGTTGTCACTTCAAGGGTGTGCGGAATGATGTTGACGCCAAAACGGTGATCGTCGACTTCATTGACGGTGAGGGAAATGCCGTCGAGCGCTACCGAACCCTTTTCGGCGATGAAACGCGACAAGGCCTTCGGCGCCTCGAACACCATGCGGGTGCTTTCGCCTTCCGGGTACAGCTTCACCAGCTCCGCCATGCCGTCGACATGGCCGGAAACGATATGGCCGCCGAGCTCGTCGCCGACTTTCAGCGGCAGCTCCAGGTTGACGGGTGATCCGGCCTTCCAGTTACCCATGGTGGTTTTCGACAACGTCTCGCCCGAGGCGGTCACGGCGAACCACTTGTCGGTATTTGAGCCCTTGCCGACGATGGTCAGGCAGGCGCCGGAGCAGGCGACCGAGCCGCCCATCGGCAGCTTGTCCATATCGTAATGGGGGGCAATCACGATGTGCGTGTCGCCGCGTTTCTCGATCTGCCGGACCTGGCCGACATCGGTGACGATTCCTGTGAACATGATTCCACTCTTGCCGCGCAAAATGCCGGAAAACCGCTGCACAGTTTCCCGATCGCGCCCCTACCTAGACTCTTCGGGCGTAGCTTACCAGAAGGTCCGGCCCCAGTGAGCGCCGTCCTGTTATCACGAATTGTGGCACCTCGTTGAGGCTGAAGGCTGCCAGCGTCTCGACCGAACTCAATCCCGCCGCCCCGAGGATCATGGGAGCGCTAAAAACCTCCAGCCGGTCGGCCAAACCGCCGTTCAGGAACGCCGCGTGGAGCGCCGCCCCGCCCTCGACCAGGAGCCGGGTAATGCCGCGCCCCGCCAGATCGGCGAGGACCGTCTCCAGTTTGGGCCGCCCGGCCACGTCCTTGGCCACCCGGACAATCTGGACGCCGCAGGCCTCCAGCGCGCCGCCTCCGTCCGCCACGGTATAGACCAGAGTCGGCACCTCCTGGGCGGTTTGGGCGAGCTTGGACCATTCGGTGAGCCGCAAACGCGTATCCAGAACCACCCGCAGCGGCGAGCGGTCCTCCAGGCCCGGCAAGCGGCAGGTCAGCGACGGATCGTCGGCCAGGGCGGTTCCGACCCCGATCAGGATGGCATCATGCCGGGCGCGGAGCAGTTGGCCATAGGCCCGCGCTGTTTCGCTAGTGATCCACTGACTTTCGCCGGTGACGGTGGCGATTTTCCCATCCAGGCTCTGGGCGAGCTTGAGAGTGACCAGCGGGCGGCCCGTCTGCACCTTGAGGAAAAAACCGGCGTTGAGCGCGGCGGCTTCTTTCTCGCAGACGCCGGTCGTGACCTCGACGCCGGCGGCCCGCAGCCATGCGACCCCCTCCCCGTTTACCCGCGGATCGGGGTCTTCCACCGCCACCACCACGCGCGCGACCCCCGCAGCGACCAGCGCACTGACACAGGGCGGGGTGTGGCCGTGGTGCGAACAGGGCTCCAGTGTGACGTAAGCCGTCGCGCCGCGCGCCGCGTCACCGGCCTCGGCCAGCGCCTGCGGCTCGGCATGAGGACGGCCGCCCTTGGCGGTGCGCCCACGCCCGACGACGACGCCATCTTTGACAATCACACAACCGACTGCCGGATTGGGCGCAACCTCGCCCAGCCCGCGCGCCGCCAGAACCAGGGCATGACGCATGTGAACCAAATCCTGAGGTACGGACGTCAACGGCTTATCCTTCCTCGATTATTTGATTCACGCAAAGACGCAGAGAAAGGTGTCATTCCGGACGCGCCCACCTCGATGTTTGGGACAGCATGACACGGCGCGATCCGGGACCCACTTGGAAATCTGGGCAACGTCTGAGTGGGTCCCGGCTCTGCGCGCTGCAATGAACAGCATTTGGAACCTCCGCTATCCGTCACACAGCGCTTGGCCGGGATGACACCGTCGTACTGTTCAGTCCTTGTCTTCCACACCGCCGTGGATTTCGCCGAGAATGGCTTCGAAATCCTTGGCTTCGCGGAAGTTCTTGTAGACTGAGGCGAAGCGGACATAGGCGACCTTGTCGAGGCTCGACAGCGCCTGCATGACCAGTTCGCCGATCATCGGCGACGGCACTTCGTTCTCGCCCATGCTTTCGAGGCGACGGACGATGCCGGTGATCATGCGATCGACGCGGTCCTGCTCGACCGGGCGCTTGCGCAGCGCGTGATTGATCGAGCGTTCCAGCTTATCGCGGTCGAACGGCTCGCGCCGCCCGCTCTTCTTGACCACGATCAGCTCGCGCAGTTGCACGCGCTCGAAGGTGGTGAAGCGCCCGCCGCATTCCGGGCAATGACGTCGGCGGCGGATCGCCGAGTTGTCCTCGGAAGGACGACTGTCTTTGACTTGGGTATCGTCGTGACCGCAGAAGGGGCAGCGCATAGCTTACCTCGAGCCTATTGGTAGATCGGGAAGAAACTGCACAACTCACGTACGCGCGCACGGACCTTGGCTTCCACAGCGGGATCGCCGTCTTCGCCCTTTTTGCCAAGAGCGTCGACTACCTCGATGATCAGATTGCCAATTTCCTTGAATTCGACCGGGCCGAAGCCGCGCGTCGTGCCGGCCGGCGTGCCGAGCCGGATGCCGGAGGTGATGGTGTATTTTTCGGTGTCGAACGGAATTGAGTTCTTGTTGCAGGTGATGAAGGCGCGATCGAGCGCCTTTTCAGCGGCGCGGCCCGTCGTGCCCTTGGGACGTAGGTCGACCAGCATAAGATGCGTATCGGTACCGCCGGAGACGATGTCGAGGCCGCCGGCATAGAGCGTCTCGGCTAGCACTTTGGCATTCTCAACAATGGCTTTGGCGTAAGTCTTGAACTCAGGCTTCAGCGCCTCGCCGAACGCCACCGCCTTGGCGGCAATGACGTGCATCAAAGGTCCGCCCTGCAAGCCAGGGAAAACGGCCGAGTTGATCTTCTTACCCAACGCCTCGTCGCGCGACAGGATCATGCCGCCGCGGGGCCCGCGAAGGGTCTTGTGGGTGGTGGTCGTCACCACATGGGCGTGGTCGAGCGGATTGGGATGCACCCCGCCCGC
>JAATGK010000352.1 GCA_015654715.1 Alphaproteobacteria bacterium | reverse complement strand
GGGGGCATTGAGCAGCAACGTGCCACCGGGCGCGGCGTAACGAAGAACATCGTAGCGATCGAGGAAAACGAAGTGATGGCAGGCGACGAAATCAGCCTGTTCCAGCAAATAGGCCGAGCGGATCGGCTGCGGGCTGAAGCGCAAATGCGAAACCGTGATCGCGCCCGACTTCTTGGAGTCGTAGACGAAATAGCCTTGGGCATAGAGAGCGGTGTTGCCGGCGATGATTTTCACCGAATTCTTGTTGGCCCCCACCGTGCCATCGGCGCCAAGACCGAAGAACACCGCGCGGCGTTCCTCGGGATGGGTGATCTGGAAACTGTCGTCGACGATGAGCGACAGGCCGCCGACGTCATCGGTGATGCCGACCGTGAAGCGGCGCTTGGGGGCGGCTTTGGCAAGCTCGTCGTAGACCGCCTTGACCATGGCGGGCGTGAACTCCTTCGAGGCCAGACCATAGCGCCCGCCGATCACGACGGGATCGAGGCGCGTGAGCCCTTGGGCGCGGGCTTCGGCCAGGGCCGCAACAACGTCCTGATACAGCGGCTCACCAACCGCGCCCGGCTCGCGGCAGCGGTCGAGCACGGCGATTTTCTTGACCGACGCGGGCAATGCTTTGGCGAACGCTTCCACGGCAAAGGGGCGGAACAGACGCACTTTCAACACGCCGGTCTTACGGCCGGTTTGGTTCAGATGTTGGGACGTCATCGCAGAGGTATCACCGCCGGAACCCATCACCACGATCACGTCGGTGGCATCGGGCGCGCCTTCGTACTCATAAAGACGATACTGGCGGCCGCTGATCTTGGCGAAACGGTCCATCGCCGCCTGCACCAAGCCCGGCAGCGCGTCGTAATAAGGATTGCGCGCTTCGACGCCTTGGAAATAGAGGTCCGTATTCTGAGCGGTGCCGCGGAGCACCGGGTGATCAGGGCTGAGGGCACGGCGGCGGAGCGCAGTGATCTCGTCCTCGTCGATCATGGCGCGAAGGTCGTCGTCGGAGAGCGGCGTGATCTTGGCGACTTCATGGCTGGTGCGAAACCCGTCGAAGAAATGCACGAACGGCACCCGCGATTTCAGGCTGGCGGTCTGCGCCACCGCCGCCAGATCCTGCGCCTCTTGGACGTTGGCCGAGGCCAGCATGGCGAAACCGGTCTGGCGCACCGCCATCACGTCGGAATGATCGCCGAAAATCGACAGCGCGTGGGTGGCGAGCGTGCGCGCCGTGACATGCATCACGAACGGTGTCAGCTCACCCGCGATTTTGTACATGTTGGGGATCATCAACAGCAGGCCCTGGCTCGCTGTGAAGGTCGTCGCCAAAGCGCCCGCTTGCAGCGCGCCATGCACCGCGCCCGCGGCGCCGCCTTCGGACTGCATTTCCACAACGTCCGGCACCCGGCCCCACAGATTGGTGCGGCCCTCGCACATCCACTGATCGGCCAGCTCGCCCATGGTGGACGACGGCGTGATCGGATAGATCGCCGCCAATTCGTTCATCCGGTAGGCGACCGAGGCACAGGCCTCGTTGCCGTCAACGGTGATCATACGGGACTGGCTCATTGCTGCTCCGGCGGGAAAATCAGGGGGTTACTGCCCCGATTTAGGCGCCGAACGCAGCGAGGACAAAGCGACAAAAGCGCCTCGCGGCTGGCGCAGGCGCGGAAAAACCCGCATCGTTAACGCCGAACCGGTGACAAAAGTCGCGTAAGCACTGGCAAGTTGCTCGCGATATGCGGTGCGCTGGGCGGTTTCGTCCAGGCCCTCCAGGTCTGCCACAGCTGCCAGATTGTCGTGGAATTGCTTCAGGATGTGCAGGCGCGAAGCCGCCAGCACGCGGGGATCGTAATCGAGACCGAAAAAGGCAAAGAAATCCTCGGCGCTCGACAGGTCTTCCATTTTCTTGGCGAGCGGCGTCATGGCGCCACCTCGTCGTAAAAGCGGATTAGGTCGCCCTTCGACGGCGCGTGCTTGGCCATGGTGGCATAGGTACGAATACGGATCAGGATGTCTCCGGCGGCCTGCTCGCTAAGATCGAGACCGAGCTCGGCATAGGCGTGACGCACGGCGGCGACGCCGGAATGCTTGCCAAGAACTAGGCGGTGCTCGCGGCCAAGCTCGCCCGGATCGAGGCTTTGGTAGTTGCGGCGGTCGCGCAGCAGCCCGTGAACATGAATGCCGGATTCGTGGCTGAAGACCTCGGCGCCGACGATGCTTTTGCCGGCGGCGACGGGACGGCCGGAAACATCGGCGACCAGATGCGAGATGTCCGGCAACCGGCGCGGCGTGACGCCAGTCTGGCGATGATAAAGGTGGTGCAGCGCCATCACCACTTCTTCCAGCGGCGCATTGCCGGCGCGTTCGCCAAGACCGTTGACGGTGGTGTTGACATGGGTGGCGCCGCCCAGAACCGCGGCCAAGGAATTGGCGGTGGCGAGGCCGAGATCGTCGTGGGCGTGAATTTCCAGCTCGCACGCCAGCTCGGCGCGTAAACGCTTGAAGATCGCATGGGTGGCGAAGGGATCGAGAATCCCCAGCGTATCGGCGAAGCGGAAACGGCGAGCCCCGGCGGCTTCGGCGGTTTTGGCGGCGGTGATGACAAAATCAAGATCGGCACGCGAGGAATCCTCGCCGCCGAGAGAGACTTCCAACCCTTGCGCGCGGGCGCGGCGCACCAGACGATCAATTTCAGCCAGCGCCCAAGCGCGGTCTTTGCCGAGTTTGCGCTCAAGCTGCTGATCCGACACCGGCATCGACATGTTGACCATGGTGACGCCGCAGCGTTCGGCCGCGGCGAGATCGTCGTCGCGCATCCGGCACCAGGTGATGAGCCGCGCGTTCAGACCCAATCCGGCAACGGCGCGGATGTCGTCCTCTTCGCCCTCGCCCATCGCCGGAATGCCGACTTCCATCTCCGGCACACCTGCGGCATCGAGCGCCCGCGCGATTTGCAGCTTCTCGCTGGTGCGGAAGGCAACGCCCGCAGCCTGCTCGCCGTCACGCAAAGTGGTGTCGTTGATGACGACGGGCGATGCGTTCATTGCCGCGATTCCTGGTGTTCGGGGCGGCGGAAGCTCATCCCGGCCGCGATCAGCGCCGACTGGGGCACGACCTTGAGCGGGCGGCCGACCAGATCGATGATGCGCTTGCGGACGCCCGCCAGCGTCACTGACGACAGGACGCAATCCGTGCACTGGCCCTTGAGATTGACCACGACCATGTCGCCGTCGATGGCGACCAGTTCGATGTCACCGCCGTCGCGGTTCAGGTGCAGCTTCAACTCCGCGATTGCCTTCTCTACGAGATCGTAAAGCGAAGCGCCCGGAGCCGCGACGGCGGGAGAGGAAACGGGTTCGACAATCTGATCGAGCATGACGCGCCTCTTATTTTTTGTCGCGTTTTCGGGCGGAAAACCGGTGCCCACATTTCCTGAAAACGCTCTAAATTCCACAGCTCTTGCGATTGCCGCAGGCGCTGCAATTGTTCGGATTGTCGAAGACGAAGCCTGTG
>JAATGK010000140.1 GCA_015654715.1 Alphaproteobacteria bacterium | reverse complement strand
GGCGCCGGCAAGACCACGCTTTTGAAGCTGATCTCGGTCGCGGAACGGCCGACGCGTGGTCTGATCACCCTGTTCGGCCATGATCTGGCAACGGCGAGGCGCACCGCCCTGCCCGCCTTGCGGCGGCGGATTGGCGTGGTTTTCCAGGATTTCCGCCTGCTCGACCATCTCTCGGCCTTCGACAATGTCGCCCTGCCGCTCCGAATCGCCGGCCGCAAAGAAGCCGAATACGCCCGCGACGTCGAGGAGTTGCTCGCCTGGGTCGGCCTTGGCGACCGCCTGAATGCGGTCCCCCCCACCCTGTCCGGCGGCGAGCAGCAGCGCGTCGCCATTGCCCGGGCCGTGGTCGCCAAGCCCGATTTGCTGGTCGCCGACGAGCCGACCGGCAACGTCGACCCTGAAATCGGCGCCCGGCTGATCCGCCTGTTTGCCGAACTGAACCGGCTCGGCACCACGGTGTTGATCGCGACTCATGACCGCAATCTGGTCGAAAGCACGCGGGCCCGCGAAATGCGCCTGGTGGACGGAAGGCTGGTCGAATTGAGGACGCCGCGGCCATGAGGAAGAAGAAACGGCGCATCATGCCCGACTCGAACGGCGCCGCGCCTCTCGATCTCGTCATCGCGGTGATGGCCTTCCTGGCGGCGCTGGCCTTGGGCGCCTCGCTGATCGCTCAGCGGGCGGCCGATAGCTGGAGTGAAGGCCTCTCCGGCAAGATCACGGTGCAGATCATGCCGCCGACCAGCGGGCCGGCGCGCGACGGCCTCGACCAGGAAACCGACGCGGCCCTGGCGGTGTTGCGGGCAACCCCCGGCATCGCCCATGCCGCGCCGCTGTCGCAGGACGAGCAACTGAAGCTCGTGCAGCCTTGGCTCGGCGCCGAAGCGCTGGTGGCCGATCTGCCGCTGCCGCAACTGATCGACGCCGACATTGCACCCGGTTCGGCAGTAAACATCGCCGACCTGACGGCGCGGCTGAAGGCGGCGGTGCCGAATGCGGTGCTCGACGATCACAGCCATTGGATCGGGCGCTTGCACGATCTCGCCCGCACCCTCGTATGGTCGGCTTACGGCATCCTGTTCCTGATTGCGGTTGCGACCGCCTCGACGGTGGCGTTTGCGACGCGTGCCGGGCTCGACGCGCACAACGACATGGTTTCGCTCCTGCACCAGATGGGCGCCCAGGCCGGTTTCATCGCACGCGCCTTCGAAGGTCACTATTTCCGGGCCACACTCCTCGCCGCGGGGACGGGGGCGGCTTTTGCTGCTGTCTTTTTCGCGGCGGCGGGCGGACTGGAGTCGGTCGGCTACGAGCCGGTACCGTTTCTGCCGCCCCTGGCGCTGAAGCCGATCGAATTGTTGTGGCTCTTGGCGGTTCCGGCAGCGGCCGGGCTGATTGCGCTGATCACTGCCCGGCTTTCCGTGCTCGCCGCTTTGCGCGCGATTCATTAGCAATCAAGCTCTTATCGGCACTGTCACAATCCCGCGCGACGTGGGGACTTCACCTTGCGCGCGACGCACTGCATTATCGGGTTCTGTCAGGCGCGCAATCTGGCGGAAAACCGCTGCACCCTTTTCCGGATTGCGCTTTGGGCAGAAGCGGAGTCGTCGATTGCTGAAGCGAATCGTCCTTACGCTGGTGCTGCTTTACCTGGTGGGGTTTGCCGCCTTTGCGGTCCACTTGCCAAAGCCGCCACGCGCGCTCGGACCGGTGGACGGCATCGTCGCCCTGACCGGCGGTGGTTCGCGCCTCGACGTCGCGGTGGCGCTGTTCGAAAAGGGCAAAGGCGAGCGGCTGCTGATTTCCGGTGTTTTTCCCCAGACCACCAAGAAAGAGCTGAAGACGCTGGCGCATGGCAAGAAGCGTTTCGATTGCTGCGTCGATCTCGGCTATGCCGCCGAAAACACCTTCGGCAACGCCAAAGAGGCGGCGGCCTGGGCTCGCTTCCACCACTACAAGTCCATCCTCTTGGTGACGTCGCGCTATCACATGCCGCGCTCGGTCGCCGAATTTCGCGATGTGATGCCCGGCATCACGGTAATCGCCTACCCGGTCGATGCCGAAACCGGCAAAGATTTCCAGAGCCGAATGCGTGCCCTGAAAGTGCTGCACAGTGAATATGCCAAATATATCGCCGTGACTTTTTTGACCGCCACCGGGCTTGAGCCGGGTCTTGACCAAGACAAGCCCGCAGCCGACTCTCACGCCGCATCGTGAGCCAAAACGCGCCGTGACCTTCGTCCGATCCTTCCTGTTCCTCGTCTATTTCGCCGTCGCTTCGGCGCTGTTTTTCATCGCGGCGCTGCCGATGATGCTGTTGCCACGCATGCTGATGGTGCGCACCTCGCAGGCCTGGAGCCGGACCGTTCTTTTCGGCTTGCGTGTGTTTGGCGGCTGCGGCTTTGAGGTCCGCGGCGAAATTCCCAAAGGCCCGTACCTTTTCGCCGCCAAGCACATGAGCATGTGGGACACGGTGGTGCTTTTCATGCTGCTCGACGACACCTCGATGGTGGTCAAGCGCGAGCTGCTCAAAATCCCGTTTTACGGCTGGTACATTAACCGGGCCGGGGTGATCGGGATCGACCGCGCCGCCGGGGCCAGCGCGCTGCGCCAGATGGCGGCCCGGGCCAAGGAAATTTATGCCGCCGGACGGCCGCTCGTCATCTTTCCGGAAGGAACCCGCAAGAAACCGGGCGCGACCACCGACTACAAGCCGGGCGTGGCCGGGCTTTACAGCCAACTCGGCGTCGCTTGCATTCCGGTGGCACTCAACTCGGGGCTGTTCTGGAGCGGCTTCACCAAACGCCGCGGCACCATCGTCATCGAATTTTTGCCTGCCATCCCCGCCGGCCTCAAACGCGGCGCCTTCATGCGTGAGCTTGAACAGAGCATTGAAACGGCAACCGCGAAGCTGGTCGCCGAAGGCCGCACCCAGCTTGGTCAAGATTAGTCCCGCTGCTGGAACATTCCCGGAACATTGGTTGTAAATCGGCGTTTTGATTGTTAATTATTTAATCCGTCCTCGTATGCTGGGGCGGACGCGCGAAAGACCCTTTATGAGCGACATCGCCCACCAAATTTGGGACATGAAATACCGTTTCCGGCAGCCTGACGGTACACCGATCGATAGCGATGTGGCCGCCAGTTGGGCGCGCGTGGCGCTTGCGGCCGCCCATGCCGAGGCGCCACCCGACCGGCGGACCCAGGCGCTAGCCTTCGCCGAAGCGCTCGCCGGCTATCGCTTCCTGCCGGCGGGACGGATTCTGGCCGGTGCCGGCACCGGGCGCAGCGTGACGCTGTTCAATTGCTTCGTCATGGGCACCATCGCCGATTCGATGGACGGTATTTTCTCGGCCCTGCGCGAGGCCGCGCTGACGCTGCAACAAGGCGGCGGCATCGGTTACGACTTCTCGACCATCCGGCCCAAAGGTGCGCCGGTGGAAGGCGTCGGCGCCGATGCCTCGGGGCCGGTCTCGTTCATGGACGTGTGGGATGCCATGTGCCGCACCATCATGAGTGCGGGCAGCCGGCGCGGCGCCATGATGGCGACGCTCTTGTGCGATCATCCCGACATCGAAGACTTCATCGCCGCCAAGCGCCGCCAGGGCCGTTTGCAGATGTTCAATCTGTCGGTGCTGGTGACCGACAAATTCATGGCCGCGGTGAAAGCCGATGAAGACTGGCCGCTCAGCTTCGGCGGCCGCGTCTACCGCACCGTGAAGGCGCGGGCGCTGTGGGACTCGATCATGCAGTCGACTTATGATTTCGCCGAGCCGGGCGTGATCTTCATCGACCGCATCAATGCCGAAAACAATCTCGGTTATTGCGAAACCATCCGGGCGACCAATCCCTGCGGCGAACAGCCGTTGCCGCCTTATGGCGCCTGCCTGCTCGGTTCGATCAATCTGGCGCGGCTGGTCAAAAATCCGTTCGAAGACGGCGCCGAACTCGACATCGCCGAATTGGAACGTCTCACGACGACGGCAATCCGCCTGCTCGACAACACCATCGACGTGTCGCGCTTTCCGCTGCCCAGCCAACAGGCCGAAGCCCAGGCCAAGCGCCGCATCGGTCTCGGCGTGACCGGACTCGCCGATGCGCTGATCTTCTGCCGCACCAAATACGGCTCGCCCGAAAGCATCGTGCTGATCGAAGGCTGGCTCAAGGCGATGGCTGAGGCCGCTTATCGCGCTTCGGTCGATCTGGCGCGGCTTAAAGGATCCTTCCCGCTGTTCGACGTCGATGAATATTTGATGCGGCCGTTCATTAAGCGCCTGCCCTACGATTTGCGCGAGGACATTGCGCGCTACGGCATCCGCAACGGCCTGCTCACTTCCATAGCGCCGACCGGCACGATTTCGCTCTACGCCGGCAACGTCTCAAGCGGCATCGAGCCGGTGTTCGCCTACAGCTATAACCGCCGCGTCCTAATGCCCGACGGCACGGCGGAAGAGCAGATCGTGCGCGATTACGCGGTGGACGCGTTCCACGCCAAATTCGGCGACGATGCCGAGCTGCCGGATTATTTCGTCAGCGCGCAGACCTTGGCGCCCGGCGATCACTTGGCGGTGCAGGCGGCAGCGCAAAAATACATCGATTCCTCGATCTCCAAGACCATCAACCTGCCGGAGTCGATCTCGTTCGAGGCCTTCAAGAGCGTCTACATGACGGCCTATGAGACGGGGTGCAAAGGCTGCACCACCTATCGGCCAAACGCGGTGACCGGATCGGTTTTGACGGTGACCGAGACCAAGGCGGACGACGACGCGGATGCCAGAGCCGCGACCGGCGATATCGTCTACATGCACCGGCCGCTTGACCGCCCCGCTGTGCTGATCGGCCAGACCTACAAGATCAAATGGCTCGATTCCGATCATGCCTTTTACATCACCGTCAACGACGTCGAGACGGACGGACGGCGGCGGCCCTTCGAGGTGTTCATCAACTCGAAGAATATGGAGGCTTACGCCTGGACGCTGGCGCTGACGCGAATGATCTCGGCAGTATTCCGCCGCGGCGGCGATGTGTCGTTCGTGGTCGACGAGCTGAAGGCGGTGTTCGATCCGCGCGGCGGCCAGTGGATGGAAGGCCATTATGTGCCCTCGCTCTTGGCAGTGATCGGCGAGGTGATCCACCGGCACCTGATCGCGATCGGCTTCATGGCGGAGCATGGCGACACGCCAGCGCCCGACGAGAAGAAAGTTGCCGCCATGGCGGCAGTTGCGGCCGAAGGCGTGCCGGCCCGGCATTGCCCGCGCTGCGGCTCGCCCAGTTTCGTCAAACTGGAAGGGTGCGACTCGTGCTTGGCGTGCAGCTATTCGAAGTGCGGATAGGGTCCCCAATTTGGGGTTTATCGTACCCATTATAGGGTGTATCGTACCCAATATGGGTATGAATGGCCCCAAAATGGGTAAGACGCGTGTTTCCGGAGGCGGTATCGCCGGAGCGCTGTTTTCCAACGTGCTGCAGCGCCTGCTAGCGCTCATCTTCGGCCACCCGGAGACCAGCTTTTACCTGTCGGAGATCGTCCAAACGCTGCGGTCCGGCACCGGTGCCGTCGAACGGCAATTGGCACGTCTGGAAGGATGCGGACTGGTCTCTGTCGAGCGCATCGGCAATCAGAAGCACTATCGGGCCAATCGCGATGCACCGATCTTCCAAGAGTTATATGGCATCGTTCAAAAGACGATGGGACTGAGCGATCCGTTAAGGCGCGCCCTCCAACCCTTTGCACATCGCATTAAAGTCGCATTCGTCTACGGTTCGATCGCAAAGGGAACGGACACAGCGCGCAGCGATATCGATCTGATGGTGATCGGCGACGATCTGATTTATTCCGATCTTTTCTCCGAGCTGGAGCAAGCCGAGAAAACGCTCGCCCGCCCCGTAAACCCGACCATCCTCGATCCTTCCGAATGGAAGCGCAAACGATCGGAAGGAAATGCCTTCATCGAGAAAGTTGCCGGTCAGCCGAAAATCTTCGTATTCGGTTCCGAAGCGGATTTGAACGATGAACCAAAACCTCGATAATTTGGCCAAGACCGGAAAGCTGAAACCCGAACCGTATGCCAAAGCGGAGTTTATTGGCTTGGTTAGCTCGGCGCGAAAACGCCTCGCCGATGCCAGAAACCAAGGCTTGTCTTTGGAAAGCCGGTTTGACCCCGCTTATAACGCTTCACATGCTTATGCGCTGGCCGCATTGCGTCTTTGCGGATATCGGTCGGAGAACAGGTTCTTGGTATTCCAGACACTCTAACATACGGTCGGGATGCAAGCGCCAAAGTGGCGTGTGCTGGCCAAATGCCACGATGTGCGAAATCTGGCGGAATATGAAGGCCACACCGACGTCGACGGCCGCTTGTTGGAGAGTCTTTTAGACGTCGCCAGCGAACTTGAAACAATTGTCTCGGCACTAAACGCCTGACACGCGCCGGTGATGGGCGCCGCTTAAACGTCCTTCTTTTTCTCGCCGCGGCCGAAGTTCGGTGACGCGGTATCCTGGCCGGCATCGATGATCGAGCGGCGGATGGCGCGGGTGCGGGTGAACAGATTGAACAACGTGTCGCCGTCACCCCAGCGGATGGCACGTTGCAGAGCGGAAAGGTCCTCACTGAAGCGACCGAGGACTTCGAGCACCGCCTCGCGGTTGTTGAGAAAGACATCGCGCCACATGGTCGGATCGGAGGCAGCGATGCGGGTGAAATCACGAAAACCACCGGCCGAATATTTGATCACATCGCTTTCGGTGACGGTTTCGAGATCGTCCGCGGTACCGACGATGTTGTAGGCAATCAGATGCGGCACGTGGCTGGTGATTGCCAGCACCAGATCGTGGCGATGGGCGTCCATCACCTCCACATTGCTGCCGAGCGCTTCCCAGAACTTTTTCAACTTGGCAACGGCGTCGGGATCGGTGCCTTCCGGCGGCGTCAGGATGCACCAGCGGCCGTCGAACAATTCGGCAAAGCCGGCGGTCGGACCCGACTGCTCGGTACCGGCGATGGGATGGGCGGGAACGAAATGCACGCCTTCCGGCACGAACGGCCCGACGTCGCGGATCACCGCGCTTTTGACCGAACCGGCGTCCGACAGGATGGCGCCCGGCTTCAAAGCTGGCGCGATCTCCTCGGCTAATGCCTTGAAGGCACCGACCGGCGTACACAACACCACCAAATCGGCATCTTTGACGCAGGCCGCCGCATCCGAATACAGCGCATGGGCAAAGCCGACGGTGCGTGCCAGATCGAGCGTCTCGACACGATGGGAGTAACCGGCGATGTGACCCGCAAGACCGGCGCGCCGCATCGCATGGGCCATCGACGACCCGATCAAGCCGATCCCCAACAGGGCAACTTTGGCAAACATCTCGCTCATTTTCGTGCCATGAACTCGGCCAGCGCCGTCATCACTTTCTGATTGGCGTCCGCAGGGCCGATGGTAAGCCGCAAACAATCCGGCAGGCCATAACTGGCCACGCCGCGCAAAATCAATCCGCACTCGCATAAGTATCGATCGGCTTCCACAGCCGTCTTGCCGGGTTCGTGCGGAAAGCGGATCAAAAGGAAATTGCAGACGCTGTCGTCAACCTTGAGGCCGATGCCGCGGATCGCAGTGGTCAGCTTGTCGCGCCAGAGCGTGTTATGCGCGACGGCCGCCGCCACGTGATCGTGGTCGCTGAGCGCCGCGGCACCGGCACGTTGCGCCGGGATCGAGACATTGAACGGCATGCGGATGCGGTTCAGCACGTCGGCAACGGCCGGCGGCACCAGCGCCCAACCGATCCGCAGGCCAGCCAGCCCGTAGATCTTGGAGAAGGTCCGCGTCATCACGACATTATCGTGATCGAGCGCCAACGCGATGCCAGCATCATAGTCGTTGGCGCGGACGAATTCGGCATAAGCCGCGTCGAGCACCAGGAGCGTGCCGGGCCTCAGCCCCGCATGCAGGCGCTTCACCTCGTCGAACGGCAGATAGGTGCCGGTCGGGTTGTTCGGATTGGCGAGGTAGACGAGCTTGGTCTTTGGGGTGACCGCGGCCAGCATGGCGTCGACATCCACCGTCCGGTTCTTCTCGGGCACCGACACCGGCACGCCAGAATTGGCCAGGGTGGCAATTCGGTAAACCAGGAAGGCATGGGCGCTGAACAGAACCTCGTCACCGGGCCGCAAATAGGCATTGGCAAGGAGGGTCAGCAGCTCGTCCGAGCCGTTGCCGCAGACGATGCGGGCCGGATCGAGCCCAAACGCCTCACCCACCGCCGCCCGCAGGAGCTCGGCCGAGCCTTCCGGATAAAGCGACGCATCCGCCGCCGCGGCGGCATAAGCGGCCATCGCCTTGGGGCTGGGCCCCAGCGCGCCTTCATTGGACGACAGCTTGATCGGCGCTGTCACCCCCGGAATAGAGGCGCGGCCGCCGACGTAGGGCGCAATATCCAGCACGCCGGGCTTGGGCGCGAAGCTCATTTGTTTCTCCTTCTCGGCTCCCCTGATACGGCTAGCGGGGCGCAAAATCAAAACCGGCTTGGTTGACGGTTTCGTTGACATCGATTCGTTGACATGGGGGGGGGCTAGCCTTAGCAAATCCCTCCGGCTGGTCCGGTGGTGAGGTTCATTTGTCCGATCCCATCTTCCTGCGTCCTTTGACCGCTCCAGACGCCGACCGGGGCGAAGCGGTGGAATTTGGGCCGGACAACGCCCTGGAACTGGATTCCGGGCGCGCGCTCAAAACCTGGACCCTGGCTTACAAGACGTATGGCAAGCTCAACGAAGCGCGCTCCAACGTCATTCTGATTTGCCATGCCCTGACCGGCGACCAGTTCGTCGCCTCCGCCCATCCCGTCACCGGCAAGCCGGGCTGGTGGGAGACCATGGTCGGCCCCGGCAAGCCGGTCGATACCGACCGCTTCTTCGTCATCGGCACCAATGTCATCGGCGGCTGCATGGGCTCAAGCGGCCCGGCCGAGATCAATCCGGCGACCGGTCATCCTTACGGCCTCGATTTTCCGCTGGTCACCATCCGCGACATGGTGCGGGCGCAGGCCATGCTGCTCGACCACCTCGGCATCGCCAAGCTGATGTGCGTCATGGGTGGTTCGATGGGCGGCATGAAGGCGCTGCAATGGACCGTCAGCTATCCCGAGCGGGTGGTGGCGGCAATGCCGATCGCCTGCGCGGCGCGCCATTCGGCGCAGAACATCGCCTTCCACGAAGTCGGGCGCCAAGCGATCATGGCCGATCCCGATTGGCACGGCGGCGCCTATCAAGAACACGGCACCCAACCATCCAAAGGTCTGGCGGTGGCGCGCATGGCGGCGCACATCACCTATCTGTCGGAACCGGCGCTGCAGCGCAAATTCGGCCGCACCTTGCAAAACCGCGGCGGCATCAGCTTCGCCTTTGCCCCCGATTTCCAGGTGGAGTCCTATCTCCACCACCAGGGCGAGGCCTTCGTCGACCGCTTCGACGCCAATTCCTATCTCTACATCACCCGCGCCACCGACTATTTCGACCTGGCCGCTGATTTCGGCGGTGTCTTGGCCGAGGCCTTCCGCGGCTGCAAGACGCGCTTCTGCATCATCTCGTTTACCAGCGACTGGCTTTATCCGACCTTTGAGAACAAGCGCATCGCTCATGCCCTGAATGCGGTTGCGGCGGCGGTCAGCTTCGTCGAAATCGAATCCGACCGCGGCCACGATGCCTTCCTGCTCAACGAACCGCAGATGTT
>JAATGK010000514.1 GCA_015654715.1 Alphaproteobacteria bacterium | reverse complement strand
TACCCATCGGCCTCTTGTCGCCGCTAGCAGCCGATCTTCATGTTTCCGAAGGTGTGGCGGCCTCAACACCGCGCGCGATAGCAGCTCTGGGAGAAAAAGAATGAAGATCGGGATTTTGGGCGCGGCTACCGTGGGACAGACTCTCGCCACCAAACTCGCCGCAAGCGGTCACGACGTCCGCATCGCCAACAGCCGGGGTCCGCAAAGTCTAATCGCGCAGCTCGCAAAAGCCGGCACCGCGGCAAAGCCCGCCTCCGTTTCGGAAGTGCTTGCATGCGATGTCGTATTCCTCGCAGTGCCCTGGCTGAAGGTGTCTGAGGTCCTCACCTCCGATATCGCCTGGGACGGGCGCATTCTGGTCGACACCACCAACATCTTCCTCAGCTATGCCCCGGATTTTCGCATCGACGATCTCAAAGGCGAATCTGGCAGCGAGATTATCGCTCGGCTGGTACCGTCCGCCCGTGTCGTGAAGGCGTTCAACACATTGCCATTCAACGTGATGTTCGCGCCCACGCCCGCACGCATGCAGCGGGTGCTCTTCGTTGCAGGAGATCAAAGCGAGGCCGTTTCGACGGTTTCGGACATCGTCAAGGAACTTGGTCTTCATCCGGTCGCGCTTGGTCCCCTTGCGGAGGGCGGTCGCCAGATGGAACTCGGCGGTCCGCTCAGTTCACTGGAACTCCTGACGCCCCCAATTGCCCAGTCCAACAGCTGAAGGAGCCACGCCATGGCTGATTACGAAGCGTCGAACAGGTCCCTTTCCGGTAAAGTCGCGCTCGTAACCGGCGCGGCGCGAGGCATCGGTGTCGAGATCAGCCGGAAGCTGGCGGCACTCGGCGCGCATGTCATTGTTGGCGCGCGCGACCTTAAAAAAGCGCAAGTGGTTGCGGCCGGGCTGCGCGCGCATGGCGGCGAAGCATCCGCGCTGAAGCTGGACGTCACGCGCGAGGAGGATCGCAAAGCGGCCTATGAAGCGATCGCGGCGGCGCATGGCAAGCTTGATATTCTGATCAACAATGCCGGCATCCTGCTCGATAGTCCCGATGGTGGCACGCCGGCGCCCCGGCAGCCCAGCCAAACTTTGCCCAGCGTGCTGGGCGAGACCTTCGAGGTGAACTTCTTCGCCCCCATCTTTTTGACCCAGCTATTGCTGCCGCTGCTCCAGCGGTCGGACGCGCCCCGCGTGGTCAATGTCTCGAGTATCCGCGGTTCGCTCGCGCATCTCTCCGATCCGGCATCGCCGGTCTATCCGGTGCGGGCGCTCGGCTATGACACCTCAAAGGCCGCGCTGAACGCCTTCACGATCCTGATTGCGGAAGAGTTGCGCGGCACGCCGATCAAGATCAACGCCATTCATCCGGGTTGGGTGAAAACGGAGATGGGCGGTGGACAGGCCCCCGTCAGCATCGAAGAGGGCGCGCGCACGGCTATCCGCTACGCCACGCTGGGCGAAGACGGTCCCACGGGCGGTTTCTTCTTCCTGGACGAACGCCTGCCTTGGTGAAGAGTGGAATCCCAACCAACCCTTCCCGATCAACGAGAGAGAATTCACCATGAGCAAGATACTTGCGGGCAAAGTCGCCCTCGTTACCGGCGGTTCGCGCGGCCTGGGCGCTGCAACCGCAGCAGCGCTGGCGGATCAGGGCGCCGACGTGGCGATCAGCTATGTCGCCTCGGCGGAAAAAGCGGCGGCAGTCGTCGAAGGCCTGAAGGCAAAGGGCGTGCGCGCCGTCGCGATCCAGGCCGATCAGGGCGATCCCGCCGCATCCGGGCCGCTGATCCAGAGCGTGGTCGAGGCGCTCGGCAAGCTCGACATCCTGGTCAATAATGCAGCCGTTGCCTGGCAGGGCAAGACCATCGACGATCCGGACATCGACAATGCGGCGATGGACCGGCAGTGGATGATCAACACCATGGGGGTGATCGCCAACATCCGTGCCGCTGCCAAGGTGCTGCCTGAGGGCGGGCGGATCATTTCGGTCGGTTCGGGGTTGGGTACGCGCGTGGCCTTTGCGGGCACTACCGACTATGCGGCGAGCAAGGCGGCAATCGTCGGCTACAGCAAAGGCGCCGCGCGCGATCTCGGAAAGCGCACCATCACCGTCAACGTCGTACAGGCGGGCATGATGGATACTGACATGGCGGCCGGTTCGAAGGACAAGCTGCCGCCGATCATCCTGGAATCGCACGCCATCCAACGCTTTGCCGGCGTGGACGAAGTCGCGGCCGCTATTGTTTTCCTGGCAGGGCCGGATGCCGGGTTCATCACCGGGTCGGTGATCGACGTCAATGGCGGCTTCACCGCCTGACATTTCCACGCAGAGCCACCATAGGAGAGACAAACACGGCGCAAGTTCTTGCGGGCAAAATCGCCCTCGTCACCGGCGGCTCCCGCGGCATCGGCGCCGCCACGATCCTCCGCGCCGGTGATGATCGAACAGGTTTCGACGGCTGTCGCGAAACGACGGTGTGCGACCTCAAACGGTTAGCTCGACCAAGTGGTTCAGAAATATCGGGTCAGGCCAATCTCGATCTGATTGCGTCCATAACTGTAGAGATCGATATTGCTGTGTTGGGTGACGTGCACGAAAGAAATTTGCGGCGTGAACCCGCGATATGTTAGCCGACGATTCAGCAATCCGGCGCGAAACAGATAACCCGTGTCATCCCGGCGGCGACCGAAGCCGGCCATCTCAGCATCATAGTGCGACCACGCCATGCTGGGCGTCATCGATACGGAAAAGCCCCACCGCAAATCCTGCTGATACGACACGCTGACCCAAGGGCTCCAGTTCGAATACGCCGCCAGATCGGCAGCGGTGCGGGAAACGCCGCCTGAAAGCTGAACAAGGCTTGATGGCGTAATCGGGTAGAGCAACGAGGTGTCCAGCCCCACGACCGGGCCACACATCTCCGGCGAGCGGGCATAATCCACCGTTCGTGCGCTGATCGCGATGTTGGCGTAGAGCTTCTCCGCCAGCGGATGCATAGCCGACAACTGGCCGCCGATCGCCTCGCTGTAGTCTTGGTTTCCGTACCAACGCCGCGACCACAGCGACAGCAGGCTGATGTCCCACTTTGCGGCCAGCCACTCCGGACCGGCAAAGGCCGAGAGCGTCATATCGTCGAATTGGCCGCCGCTGTATTCGTTGCGGTGCATGTCGGCGCCGATCCGCGCTTTGATATCGTTGGTCAGGAACGGCGACCACTCCCCGCCGGTATCGAGCGTCAGGCCGACACCGCTGGTGCCCCGCGCATCCGACGACAATTCGAACGGCAAACCATAAATCGTGACCTGCCGGACACCGGTGCCGCCGTTGACGTTGGTATCCGGCGCAACCGCGACGGAAAAGCGATATTGCCAGCGCCGCTGCAGCGCGATGCTGGCCAGGTACGTATCGACATTCGCCTTGGCTTCGTTCGGCAGGTTTCCGGCGCGTGCGAAGCGGAACTGGCGCTCGGCGTTGGTGAAGTCGCCCGACAGGAAGAAGGCGCGCGCCAATTCCAGGCGCACACGATCGACGTCCGGTTGCAATACCAGGACATGGCGGAATTGCTCGATGGCGTTGTCGTAGTCCTTTTCGGCTACCGCGATGAGGCCGGACAGGAACAACGCCTGCGGATCATCGGGCGCCTTCTCCAACTGAGCCGCCAGCACACGTTTGGCCTCGGCCAGCTTGCCACCTTGAACGAGCAAGGCAGCCGCGTCGTCGAGCGTTATTTGCTGTGAGGCTTGCTCTTGCGCCACTGCCGGCGTGATCGCGGCAAACACCAGGATCACGGCCGGCAGGGCAAAACCGCGCACGCCCATGAACGAAATCCAGTTCCGATATGGGACCTAGTGCTTTGCGCCCAACGTGCCGATAGCAGCGCCGGTCCCATCGGGATTGCTCAACGTCCACACCGCACCCACGTTCTCAGCGGCCGGGCCGTAAAAACCACCGGTCACCGTACCGGTCGCCGTCGACTTGAGCGAATAGGTGCCGGCCGGCGCCGAAGTCGCCGCGGTACTTCCGCTGAAGGTGTTCTTGCCGGCGGCGATATCGGCTGTCAGCGAAACGCTGTTCCACGGTGTCGTCTGCGTTCCCACAACGGCCTGCATATTGCTGAGCGTGCCGTTGACCTTGCCGGTGGCAAAATTGGCATTCACCGTGGCGTCGCCGGCGATACCCGTACCGACGGCCGAGGCACCTGACGGGAGCAGGACGAAGCCCGCAACCTCTCCGGTGCCGGTGTAGGTGGCCGATCCCGATGCAGGCATCGCCTCACTCGGCGTCTGATAGCCAATGGCATAGACGCCCAAGTTACCCGGCGCCTGCGCGTTGCCCGAAGCCAACCCCCAAACACCGAACGATACATAGCTCAGGCCATAACTCGCCAACGAGAACGTATTGCCGCCGACCGAAGCAGTGGTCGCAGTGGGCGTACTGAGGTTGTTGTTGACGTTGGCGGTGACATCCATCGCGAGCGAGGGCACCGTCAAACGAACCGTCATGCAGGGCACGGGCGCTGTGCAGGAGGCAACAGGACCAAGGCTGACATTGACGGCCGCGCTGGACGTCGGATCTGCGGCTTTGACGCCGTTTGGCGTCACCTGGACCGCGGTCTGCAGCGCTGGAAACGACCGCAGCGGGAGCCTTGGAAAGGAGTAATCAAACGTTCCAGTATTGCTATTCACCAGATCGGCACCCGCTAGCACGGGCGCGATGGGCGACGAGCCGAAACTCGCTTGGGCCACCGTGATCGGATAAGCCACTGGACCACTGGGACTACCGCCACTGGGACTGCCACCGCTATTCAGACTGGAGCCACCGCCTCCGGAGGAGCAAGCCCCCACCAACGCGGCAAAACATACGCTCACCGTCAAACGGCACGACTGCTTTTCCCAATTTTTCCTGAGCACTTAGCCCCCCAAGGTTAGTTCTTGATTGTAATGTTACCGAAAACATTGATGGGGAAGAAGACCTACATTCCCTGGAAGCATGTGGCAAAGAGAAGCTCATGCAGTACGGGAAATCCGCGTCGCGGAGATCATCGCTGATGGGATGCGAGAACGCTCTCAACGAACATCTGCAGCGGGCCGTCAAAGGCCGATTGGATTTTTGGCTGCCTCGTACCGGACGTGATTAACCGTAATCCCACCGCTGCGAACAGGAGTGGATCGGTCAGATGTGTGGAGGTGGGAATCAAGCTCAGGCTTGAGGACTGGTGCCCAAATTCGTAAGTGCTTTTTGAAGAAGGGCCCACCGTGAATCGAACGAACTTGGGCGCGAAGAATCGAACTCGAACGGCAGCCAGCCGGATCAGAAACGCTTCGTTCAGGTCCGGGCGACCACATTACCTATTTACTGGGGCAGCCCATAATCAATGGGCAGCGTTACGTTGAGCGGCGCCGGCAGTTCGCTGGGTATGACAGGCAATGGCTGAGCGCGGAGAACCATTGCCACGGCTTCCTTATCGAGGACCGGATAACCTGAAGATCGTTTGACCCAAATGCCCAGCACCAAACCGTTTCGGTCCATAGCGAACAGAACGTCGACCGTTCCTTCCTGCCGGTTCCGTCTGGCGTCATCCGGGAATCGACGATAGTTCTCGATGTGGGCAAGCAACTGCCGCTCGAAATTCAGTGTCGCGGGCGAACCGCCGGCGCTACCCAGG
>JAATGK010000277.1 GCA_015654715.1 Alphaproteobacteria bacterium | reverse complement strand
GCCCGGCGAGTTGAATCCGGCCTTCGAACACCCCGAGCAGATGGACGGCATCAAGATGTGGTTCGCCATCATTCGCAGCACGGCCTGACCAAACGGCTCCGGGGTTCGCTCCGGGGCCACCGTCGGCCATCTTTCGCGCCCGATAAAGTTCGCTGAAGTCCCTACACAATGTGTGGTTCCCGGAGTCATGCGCGCCGCGGTGCGCGCCGGGGGTTTGCGTTGCCGTGGAATGATTGTAACTTGCCGCATTGCGACATATGGCAACGGGACAGGGATGCCTCGTGCGGCGCAAAAAGTAATCGTTGCTTGCAAAGGGGACGAACAGTGAGCGAGTCGGTGGAAGTAAACGGTCGGGACAACGCGCTGGGGCGCTGGGCGAAGGGGCTGGTGCCCTCGGTATGCGATGTCTCCGTCACCAATGTCTGTCAGGCGACCTGCAATTTCTGCTGCTTCGCCCACGACAAGCAGATCGTCACCGACCGCCGCTTCATCGACAAGGACAAATTCATCGAAGCGCTGCCGATCCTGTACCGCCGCGGCGTGCGCTACGTGAACTTCCAGGGCGGCGAGCCGCTGCTCCATCCCGCCATCGTCGAGATGTGCGCAGCGATCGCCAAGAACGATATGCGCCCGGCGATGATTTCCAACGGCTTCCTGCTTCCCGACAAGATCGAGAAGATGATCGCCGCCGGTCTGTCCACCCTGCTGTTCTCGCTCGACAGCCACGATCCGGCCGTGCACGAGAAGAATCGCGGCCTCAAGGGCGTGGTCGAGCGGCTCAAGAAATCGGTCGCCATCGCCAAGAGCCACGGCCTGCCGACCGTCGCGGTCGTGACGGTATCGAAGCTGGTCGATTTCTCGCGCATGCCCGAGATTCTCAACTACGTCGGCTGCGATGCGGTCAGCTTCTCCTATCCGCGGCTGGAACCGTTCGGCTCCTCGTCGCTGGTGTTCAATCCCGATTCCGATCTGGTCAATTTCACCAGCGACGAACTTGAAAAAGCGATCGACGGCATTCTCGAACTCAAGAAGCGCTTCACGGTGATGAACCCGGCCGCGTCGCTGGCGGATCTGCGCCGCTTCGCCCGTCACGAAGAACAGCGCATCCCCTGCGTCGGCGGCAAGCGCTACTATTACCTCGATTGGGACCTCAATCTGTGGCGCTGCGAAAACTGGCACGAGCCGATGGGGTCGGTGCTCGATCTCGATCGCCTGCCCGATTACGAGGACCGTTGCACCTCCTGTAACCAGAACTGCTATCGCGATACTTCGGCGATGATGCACTTCGGCATCGCCGTGTCGGAAGCGATTCAGGACGTGTCGCAAGGCCATCTCGGCGCCGCGGCGGCCAAGTTCGGCCAGTCCGGCTTGGGCGCGTCGTTCAAGGCGGTGATCGACGAAGCCGGCGTGATCCGCAAACTCGCCCCGCGCAAGACCTCGGCCGCTTAGAGTTTCTTTTTTGTCGCGCTTTCGGACGGAAAACCGGATTCCACTTTTCCTGAAAGCGCTCTAATTCGCCGGCCAGTTTTTGGCGATGCGCGGCAGATTGATTTCGATCCAGTCCGCCAGGCTTGATACTCTCTTTGCGGCTTCACGGCCGAGCGGCGTCAGCCGGTAATCGACGTGCGGCGGCACTTCGTGATGATCGGTGCGCAGAACCATGCCGTCGGTTTCGAGGCCTTGCAGCGTTTCGGCCAGCATGCGCTCGCTGACCCCGCCGATCTTCTTGCGCAATTCGCCGAAGCGATGCGTGCCGTCGTCCAGCACGATCAGCACCAGAACGCCCCAGCGGCTGGTCAGGTGCTTCAGAACATTACGCGACGGACAGTCTTCCGCGAGCAGATCGCCGCGCCGCAATTTCTCCTTGAGGGTTTCCGCGCAAATTTTTTCCATACTTACACTTCTGTTGGTACTTACTTTTCGTTAGTTCAACCGTTACATAACTGGTCAACCCCGCAGGAACAAGGAGTTTGACTATGACGATTGCCGTGACCGGCGCCACCGGAAAGCTCGGGCGCCTCACCATCGACGCTCTGAAGAAGGCCGTCCCCGCCGCCGATATCGTCGCGCTGGCGCGCGATCCCGCCAAGGGTGCCGATCTCGGCGTTGCCGTGCGCGCCTTCGACTATAACCAGCCCGCGGCTCTCGCCGCCGCGCTGGCGGGCATCGACAAGCTGCTGCTGATTTCGGGCACCGAACTCGGCAAGCGCTCGGCTCAGCACACCGCCGTGATCGCGGCGGCAAAATCGGCGGGCGTGAAATTCATCGCCTACACCAGTCTGTTGCGCGCCGACATCTCGCCGTTGTTCCTCGGTCCGGAGCATGTCGCTACCGAAGCCGCGTTGACGGCTTCCGGCGTGCCGTTCGCGATCCTGCGCAACGGTTGGTACACGGAAAATTACACCGCCTCGGTCCCCGCCGCGCTCAAGAACGGCGCCGTCCTCGGCAGCGCCGGTGACGGCCGGATCGCCTCGGCCGCGCGCGCCGATTATGCCGAAGCCGCTGCGCACGTGCTCACCACCGAAGGCCACGCGGGTCAACTTTACGAGCTGGCGGGCGACACCTCCTATACCCTTGCCGATCTGGCGGCCGAGTTGTCGCGTCAGACCGGCAAGACCATTCCGTATCGGGACCTTGCCCCAGCCGAATATGCTGCGATCCTGGAAAAGGCCGGCGTGCCGAAGGTGTGGGCGGACGCTTATGCCGCCTTCGATGTCGCCGCCAAAGCGGGCGCGCTGTTCGACGACGGCCGCGCGCTGTCGCAATTGATCGGCCGTCCGACGACGCCGCTCGCTGACGTCATTAGCGCCGCGCTGTAACGCTTACGGGCCCGGTACCACGCCGGACCCTCGTTTCACCGCCGCCAATTTTGTCATTGGCGGGCGGAACGACGACGGATAGGCGGTGAACGGCAGAAACCGGCCGCAATCCTCTTCATGGCGGAAACTCGCCACAAAAAGCGAGAGAACTTCGGCGATGACGTCCCCGACTCTGCGGCGATTTGGTTTGGCGTTCCGGGTCACGCTTGCCGAAGAGCGTTCGTGACCGGGGCTTCATCCGCCACCGCGGCCGACGGCAATTCGTCGGGAAGTTCGGCCGGTTTGGCGGCCATC
>JAATGK010000201.1 GCA_015654715.1 Alphaproteobacteria bacterium | reverse complement strand
TTTTTTGCCGTTACTATTCCGGCAAGGCGAGTTGACCCTCGACGTGGAAACGACCGCTGAGCCCCGCAGCGCCGGTATCCGGCTGACCGCCGCCGATGCTAAGGGTGTAATCGCCCGCGGCGATGATCGGATCGCCATTCATCGTCACCATGCCGAGATCGCGATCCTTCAGATCAAAGTGGATCGTCTGACGTTCGCCGGGCGCCAGATGAATGCGCTGGAAGCCGCGCAACGCAATCTGAGGAGCACCCTTCACATCGGGGAACTTCAGATAAAGCTGCGCAACCTCGTCACCCGCCTTGTCGCCAGCGTTCGTTATTGTCACATCGGCACCGACCGGTTGTCCCGCGTTCACGGTCTGCCCGCTGATCTTCAGGTCGCTGTACTTGAAGGTCGTGTAGCTGAGCCCATGGCCGAACGGGTAAAGCGGTTTGCCCTTGAAATAGCGGTAGGTCCGCTTCGACATCGTATAGTCCTCGAAATTCGGCAACTGATTGACGTCCTTGTAGAACGTCACCGGCAGCCGTCCCGCAGGATTGTTCTTGCCGCTCAGCGTCTCGGCAACTGCAGCCCCGCCTTCCTCGCCGGAATACCAGGCTTCGAGAACGGCATTGGCGTGGTCGTTGATCCAGTTCACCGCCAAGGCGCTGCCGTTCATCAGAACGACCGCCACGGGTTTGCCGGTTTCGACGGCGGCTTCCACAAGCGCCTGTTCCGGCTCCGGTAGATCGATGGAGGTCCGGTCGCCGCCGTTGAACCCCGGCTCGTTCACCGGCATCTCTTCGCCTTCAAGCGCGCTGGTGATGCCGACGACGGCAATCACCACATCGGCATCCTTTGCCGCCGCAATTGCTTCCGGCAAAGGCGCATCGTTCACTTTTGCCCATATCAGTTGCGCGTGCGGCTTGTTCGTCTGGCTGCCGTAATTCAGGTCCAGCGCGATTTTCTGGCCTTTGTGCAAGTGGACGCGACCGACCCTTGCTTCAATCCCTTCGGTTCGGAACAACGACGTAACCTGCTTGCCGTCGAGCGAGAGCCTTGCAAAGCCGTCACCGCGAATACCAATGCGATAGTCGGCGGTCTCCGGAGCCGTCAGGAATCCCGTCCAATGCACGCCGACGGTTTTCTTTCCGGCTATCTTCGACGGTAAACCGCCGCCACCGAGGTTGACATTCGCTTCAACCTGCGCGGCAAGCACCGGCTTGGGCGCTTCCCGGCTGAGCCAGCCGCTCTGCGCTTCGCTGTATTCCGCTTTGAGGCCGGGCTTTCCGTCGGGCGTGGTCAGAATATTGTCGGGGACGGGATCGCCATCGTTGCGCAGGAACTGCGTTCCCGGAACGTAGCTGATCGTCGCGTTGGGAAACTCCGCCTTGAGGCCTGCGAGGACGGAAACGCTCCGCGTCGGAGTACCGGAATAGTTGCCCAGCAACACTTTCATTTGGTCAGCCAGCGGACCGATGACGGCAATCTTTTTGATCCCAGGCTTGAGCGGCAACATGCCGTCGTTCTTCAGAAGCACCATGGACTCGTTCGCGAGCTTGCGCGCAAGGGCGCGGTGCGTGGCGCTATCGAGGTCCTTTTCGTCGATCTGGTTATAAGGAACCATCTCGGGCGGATCGAAATAACCGAGTTTGATGCGCGCCGTGAACAGACGCGTCAGAGCCGTATTCAATGCCGTCTCGGGAAGATAGCCCTTCTGCACGGCGTCGACATAAGACTGGTAAATTTCCTTGGCCGGAGTGGTCACGCACTCGTTATCCACACCGCGCAGCACCGCAATGGCGCCGCCCTGTTCCGGCGCCGGACGGTAGTGGTGATGATTGGAAACGTCACGAACTGCATCGCAATCGGAGACGACGTAACCTTGGAAGCCCCACTTCCCGCGCAACTGATCCTGCAGCAGGAATTCGCTGGCGCATCCCGGCTGGCCGTTGACGGCGTTGTAGACGCACATCACCGAGCCGGCCTTGCCCTCAGTGACGGCAGCCCGGAATGCCGGCAGGTACGTGTCCACCTCATCGTGCTTGTTGACATCGACGTCGGCAAAGTGCCGGGTGGATTCCGGCCCGCTGTGCACGGCGTAGTGCTTCGGCGTCGAGATTGCGCGATAGTATTTCGGGTCGTTGCCCTGCATGCCAGTAACGAACGCAACGCCCATGCGGCCGGTGAGGAACGGATCCTCGCCATACGTCTCCTGGCCACGCCCCCACCGCGGGTCACGGAAGATATTCAAATTCGGGGCCCAGTAGTCGAGACCACCGCCGTAGCCGGTTTGCCCGGCGCGCTGCATTTGTTTGTTCTTGATACGGCCTTCGACCCCGATATAGGTCGCCATCTGATTGATCGCCGAGGCATCAAACGTCGAGGCCAGACCGACCGGCTCCGGAAAGACGGTGATGCCGGTACTGACGACGC
The DNA here is from genome assembly GCA_015654715.1 of Alphaproteobacteria bacterium. GTDB lineage: Bacteria > Pseudomonadota > Alphaproteobacteria > Micropepsales > Micropepsaceae > Rhizomicrobium. The sequence continues at coordinate 6,448 of JAATGK010000201.1, read as the reverse complement.
CGTGCAGCGCCTCGTTCCACCAATGATAGGCGGGGATATTGAGTCGCGGAATTGCCGCGGACACATCCGCCATTTGGGAGGCCTTTTCCTCAAGGGTCAAGCGCTGAACCAGATCGGCTGCGCGCTGTTCAGGTGTCAGGCTCGTGTTCAAATAGACCGGATCGGCGGCTTCGCTGGCAACCATCAAAGGCACCATGAATCCCGCCAGAAGCAGTCCCGTAAACACGGCGTGGCCAGACAGAATTCGCCTAAAGTTATTTTTCATTTCCTCCCTCCAATTTGTGACCCGGTCAATCGGCGGTCTCAGCCTCTAGTAACGAGATTGGCCACAGAAGCGTGGCTTCCCGCTGTGGGAATCTAGCGCGCGCCAGCCTTGCCGCGATGGCTTTTTTCGGCCTTCGCCGAAGCACGCATCGTTCGTGAAATCACGAGTATTATAATATCCATGTTTCCGGGCCGGGCTGCGTCGCGCCAGCACGCCCGCCGCGCACTCGGCACCATCACGGCTAGGGGCGAACAATATGCGCAGCGCATCGACGCAAATGTAGCAGAATTGTATTTTTGGTGAACCTAGACCAACGTCGACGTGGACATCAGACGGCACCTCGATAAGGCTATCGCCGACATCGCTCGGCGAGCTTTATCGCCATCGGTTTATGTCGAAGCTCTGTCGCGTCAGCTCTATGATTTTGGGTCGCGACGGAGTGACAACCGGCGCGAAGAAGAAGGTTCAAAATGAAGATTTTCGGTTTCGTACTTGCTATCGCCGCTGCGTGTTTGTTTACGGTCACGCCCCAAGCGTGTGCATCGGCTCCTGGCGAAGCCCAGGCCGCCAGCGCCTCACTTCCGTTGGTCAGTCCGATCTTTGGCGATAACATGGTGCTGCAACGCGGCAAGAAGAACACACTCTGGGGATGGTCCCAGCCTGGCGACAAAATCCAGGTCCAGATTGGCGACAAAACAGCCTCCGGCGTTGCCGGCGCCGATCGCCGCTGGCAGGTGAAGATCAATCCGCCCGCCGTGGGCGGCCCGTACACCATCAAGATCCGCGGCCGCGAGACGGTGGAATTGCATAACGTCCTGGTCGGTGACGTGTGGCTCTGCGCCGGCCAATCCAACATGGCCGTGTCGCTCCGGTTCGCGCGCAACGCGGCCGAAGAAGCCAAGGCGGCAGACTACCCGGAGATCCGCTTCTTCACGGCAGTCATGCATCCAGCCTACCGGCATACCGACACCGTCGAGGGAAAATGGATGGCGGTCTCGCCCCAAACGGCGGACCGAGTTTCAGCCGTCGCCTACTATTTCGCGCGTAAAGTCCAACATGAGATGCACATCCCGATCGGGTTGGTGATCGAGGCCGTGGGTGGCACCCCAGCCGAGGCATGGGCCAGCGCCGCGGGTGTGGGCACGCTGAAGGATTTCGACGTTCCACTGGCGCAGATGCGGCAGTTCGCGGCGTCAGGCGCGCCCGAGTACGGCAATTTCGTGATGCACTGGTACGATGCTTATGACATCGGCCAGAAGGGCAAATGGGAGTCCCCGGATCTCGACGATTCGGGCTGGAAGCCGGTTGAAATTCCTGGTGGGTTCGCCGAGCTGGGCGTGCCCACCGACCCAGCGTTGGCGTGGTTTCGCAAGGAGATCGTGCTGCCAAATCCGCTTCCAGCCGGCACAACGGTCGCCTTTCTCGGATCCATCGAACGTATGGACACCGTTTATATCAACGGAACATGGATCGGCGGCAGCGCCTGGGTCGAAAACCCCCGCGCTTATGTCGTCCCTGCCGATGTGCTCAAGCCCGGTCGCAACGTCGTCGCCATTCGCGTGCTGAAATCGAAACCGAACGGCGGGTTTCTAGCCAAGCCTGAGGATCTGCGCCTGGTGCTAGGCGACAAAACCGCAATTCCACTGGCGGGCCAGTGGAAGGGCAAGCTCAGCGTGGACGGCAGGCCACCGCAACCACTGCCGCTGGCTTACGAGAACTGGCCGGTGATGCCGACCGTACTCTACGAGGGCATGGTGGCGCCGATTGCGCCGCTGGCGATCACAGGGGCCATCTGGTACCAGGCCGAGCAGAATTCGGAGCGAGGCTATCAGTACCGCCGGGTTCTTCCAGAAATGATCGCCGATTGGCGCAAAATCTTCGCGCAAGGCAATTTTCCCTTCTATATCGTCAGCCTGCCGGCCTTTAAGCAGCACAGTGATGTGCCGGTCGACGGCGACGAATGGGCCGAGACGCGCGAGTCGCAGGCAATCGCGGCCGCCAGCGTTCCGAATTCCTGTCTGGCCGTCACCATCGATACGGGCGATGCGAACAACATCCATCCGCAGGAAAAACAACCGGTCGGCGAGCGGCTGGCCCTGTGTGCACTGGCCAACCACTACGGACAAAAAGTTGTTTTTGCCGGACCGACGCTCACCTCGATCGAAAAGCTGCCGGGCGCGATCCGGATACATTTCGCGCACACGGATGGCGGTCTGGTGATGAAGGGCGCCAAGCTGGAGGAGTTCGCCGTTGCCGGCGACGACCACAAATGGCACTGGGCAGATGCGCGGATCGAGAATGACACTGTTGTTGTCTCGTCGTCCGCAGTGCCGAATCCAAGTGAGGTGCGTTACGCGTGGCAATCCAACCCGACGGCAACATTGTTCAACGGTGCCGGGTTGCCTGCCGCTCCGTTCCGCACCGATACCTGGCCCGGCATGACCGAAAGCCACAGACCATACTGACGGCTGAGGGTCGAGAAATATCGTCGGCACGATTTCTGGGGCGTTTCGCAAAACCGGCGAAACGCTCCAATTTTTTTGATCTGTGCGGGTTCGAGCGAAATGCCGCCGATATGCGCTGGCATAAGAGCTAAGTCTTCGCTTCGCGATCGCCTCGCGGGGCTACGCGATAATGTTCCTGCCGCGCGCCGCCGTCAGTGGTGACCGCTCCCTGATGATTCTCAATGCGGCAGCACTCCCAGCGGGACGCTCGGCAGAGCCAAGTTCGACACCTGTCAACGATGGTGCGGGACGAGCCCGTCGGATTTCCACGAGAATGAAATTTGCCTCGTCAGCCAGGCCCGCAATGCTAGCCGCCACTTCGGCGAAGACCTGAAACGGGCGGAGCATCATACTCCGCGGCCGGTTCCGTCGAATCTTCCCAAACTTGACTGCAGGGCTGGGGCTCAAGAGAGCGAACGGACTTGCTCCTGTGGCCCTACTCAAACGCAGCCACAGGAGCATTTCAGTATCGAGTCCAGAGCGAATCAAACGGGGGAGTAGGATCCAATCCTCTCAGTACGCGGTACATTTCATTTGACGAGTGCGTCCGCCGCGTTGGCCGCCAAAACCCACTTGGCCGCGACGTTGATGATGTACTCGTTCTCGAACCACAAGAAGCCGAAGTCGTCGATGCACTCCGGGAAGTCCGGCGGAATGATGACGTAGCCCGGGATCACGCCGCCGGGGATGAAGGTGTTATCGGCCCGGTTGTTGCCATAGGCTTTCAACTTGGAGACCGTTCCGACCGAAGAGACATAGGAGGTGCTCGATGCCGGATGGGTGCCGAGCATGTAATTGACGGCCCGCAGCGTGTACTCCTTGCCGATAATCTCCGGAAAGGCCTTATGCAGGAAGTACATCCGCACGCCGAAGTCGGAGACATCGTTCGAGCCGCCCCAATTGCGCAAGCTGGGCGGCACGCCGAAGGGAGTCTTCGCCATCTCGACATCCGTCTCGGTTTTGTAGGATTTGACGGCGTCGGCGAACTGCTTGTTGAACTCCGCGTCCATATACGGCAGCACGAACACCGCTTCCCAAGCTTCGAGGCCGAATTGCTGGCGGATGGTGGGGAACAATTTCCGGACGCGCGCCTTATAGGGCTCGGCTCCGTCGGTCGCGAGCAGCAGCCGCACGGCGGCCTTGAACTCACCCATCGCCGCCATTCCCGGAGCGTTAAAGAATCCGCCCGACATCGGCGTCGGGTTGGCGTGTTCGTCCTGCCACAGCTTCACCGCAGTATCGAGGCACTCCTTGGCGAGCGCATCGTCCCAACCCTTGAGCGTTTGCGAGGCCGCCGCTAGGGACGCCGCGGCGCCGTATTGCAGGATGGGCATCTTGGTGGTGAAGGCCAGGCGGTCATCCGGCCTGCCGGAGTAATTGCCGTCGACCTCGTTCGGACCGAGCTTGCTTGAGTAGAGGCGTCCATCGCTCTTCGATGCGGCATCGCCAAGATGGGTGTACTTACGCAGATCGGGTTCAATGATGCCCAGGATCGGATGGCCGAAGGCTTTAACCTGCGCCAGGATCTGGAGCACGCCGTGTTTCACCTGTTGCACGACATCCGGAATGCCGTCGGGCCGGTGCATCTCGACCTCGTGGGTATTATAATCCACGCTAAGCTGGTCCCACTTCAGGTCGAATTCCTTGTAGGCCGTGGAGAGATCCTCAATGACCCAATATTGGCTCAGCGAGATGTTGTCGTAGTCGCCGGCGTCGAACCAGCCGCCCGAGTTCAATCCAGGAACATGCTCGCCCGGCTTATACGGCGAATCGAGATTCGCTCCCATGTGGTAGCCATCGAAGAGATCGATGTTTGGCGGGGCTTGGCGGGCGTCGTCCATATCCGAGACGCCGTGCCAGAGCCGGTAGCCCTCGCGCACCGAGACGTGATCCATCTCGACGGCGAGGAAGCCGTCCAAGCTCGACTGCCAAGTACGGCTATAGACGTCTTTGGCAATGGGAAACAGATCGGTGCGCTGGCCGGCATACTCGATTGCATAGAGGCCGGGGTCCTCGACAGAGGAGAAATCGAAATTCGCGTAGCGATAGCGCAGCCATGGCTTGGACTCCGAGATCGGCCCCTCGAAGACCGACGTGTAGGAGCCGTCGTCGCCCAAACGCATCAGCTTGGCCGTTTTCGGCGCGTCGAAATTTGGATCCAGTTCAAGAACAGCAACCTTTGCGGCATCGGGCGCATAACCGGCCTGGCTGTGCGCGACCATCGGCGGGCGGGTCCAATTGGGAATATTGACGGGGCGAATGTGCCACACGATCGCACCTTTGGTCTTGCCCGACGGAATTAGCGAGCGGAGTACAAACCAGCCGTTCTGGGCACGGTTGCGTCCGTCATAGAGCGCGATCGGAGCCGTCTCGGAACGGACGCTGACACGATAGAGCGGATCCTGGGCCGCGAGCGTAATGTTATTACCGCTGGTGATCGGAAGCGGCTGCATATAGCCCTTCGCCTGATCCCATTCCTCTTGATAAGGCAGTTTCTTGGGATCGTCAGCGGGCGGAACAACATGCTGCATTGGGGATTGCGGGCTGCGCGGAATCACGCCGAACGACGTGTTATCCACGGAATAGCTTTTGTCCATGTAGATGGAGGGCAGGAATTCCAGATTGAAGCCGGCGCGGCCCGCCAGCTTCGGCGGCAGCGGCCTGTCGAGATTGACGCTGACCCGGACACCGCCCGGTTCCGGAGTCACTTCTAGCGTGTAGTCGAACTTATAGCTCGGAAACGAAAGATCGGCCGTGAGGCGATTGTGCGCCTTGTCGGCTTTACGACCCTTGAATTTTGCCACCAAATCCCATTGCTCTGGCGTCGGCATCAGGCGCACGTCGCCGTTTGTGGCGATACGCTGGCCATGCAGGATCATCTCCATGGCCGTATTCTTCTGGTCGACAAAACCCGGATGGTAGGTGCTGTGGTAAAGGATCACGCTGAAGCCCTGCGCATCCAGATAGCCACTATCGGTTACCTTCATCTGCAAATCGGCACCGAATGCCGGCGGAGCAATCAGCAGGCCAGCCAGAAGCACGGCCTGCGTTCCAGCGAACAAGCAACGAGTGAGCATAGGGATGTGTCTCCGGTTTTAGCGTGCCGCTGCAACCACTCACAAAGTAGGATTGGTTTCAGGTGTCAGCTAAATCAATTCCAAGTACGACCTTGTAATCGGGCGATACCGGCATCAGCCTACCAAGGCGCCGCGGCATGTCCACGTCGACATTAGTCTAGGGATCGAGCTTACCTTCCGCGTCCTTCGTCTGCCCGTGGCGATTCAGCAGTCGATCGCGGCCTGCCGGTCGAGGCCACGATCGAGTCGTCATCGCTAATCGCTTGGATCGTTTCCCGGCACCCGTACTTCAATGGCGTTGAGCCGGCGCAGTCGTAATCCGAATGGGCGGCCATGCCGGACGACTGCGCTGTCGGCAAGGACCGAAGCGCCCGTTGCTCGGCACGCCGCGCGCCATTCATCGATAATCCTCGGCCCGGCTTCGATCCGACAGTACCCAGCCGCTTGAACCATCACGATATTTTGATCCAAGACCCGAAAAACCTGGTAGCAGCGTCACGTCAGTCCGGCTCGGGGCAGAAGCCGCGGCAGACAACAAAACCCGCACAAGTTCGCAAAGCGCGCACCTGTGGCTCGCTCGGCAGCCGGTGGATCAGGAGATG
>JAATGK010000130.1 GCA_015654715.1 Alphaproteobacteria bacterium | reverse complement strand
CGGGCGCCGCGTCGACGAATCCTCGCCGATTTGCGACGCCCGCCTGCTCGACGGCTCCCGCGTCAACGTCATCGCTCCGCCGCTCGCGCTCGACGGGCCGACGCTGACAATCCGCAAATTCAAGAAGGACAAGCTGAAGCTGTCCGACCTTGTGCGCTTCGGTTCGATCTCGGAGGCCGGCAGCCGCATTCTCGGCGTCATCGGGCGCTGCCGCTGCAACGTCCTCATCTCCGGCGGTACCGGTTCGGGCAAGACGACGCTGCTCAACTGTCTCACCGCCTATATCGACGAGGACGAGCGCGTCATCACTTGCGAAGACGCCGCTGAACTGCAGCTGCAACAGCCGCATGTGGTGCGGCTCGAAACCCGGCCGCCGAATCTTGAAGGCCAGGGCATGATCAGCATGCGCGATCTCGTCCGCAACTGTTTGCGTATGCGCCCCGAACGCATCATCGTCGGCGAAGTGCGTGGCCCCGAGGCGTTCGATCTGTTGCAGGCGATGAACACCGGCCACGACGGCTCGATGGGTACGCTGCACGCCAATTCCCCGCGCGAAGCGATTTCACGTCTTGAATCGATGATCACCATGGGCGGTTTCCAGCTTCCGTCCAAGACCATCCGCGAGATGGTCGTCGGCTCGATCGACGTGATTGTCCAGGCCGAGCGGCTGCGCGACGGCTCGCGCCGCATCACCGAGATTACCGAAGTTGTGGGTACCGAAGGCGACGTCGTCATCACCCAGGACTTGATGAAGTTCGAGATGGACGGCGAAGACGAATCCGGGCGCATCAAAGGCCGCCACGTCGGCACCGGCATCGTACGGCCGAAGTTCTGGGAGCGGGCTCGCTATTTCGGAATGGAACGCGAGCTCTCCGAAGCGCTCGACGAGTTGCAGGAATAGCCATGGTGTTGGTGCTTGCCGTGATGTTGGTCGTGCTGCTCGGCGGCGGCGCCGTGATGGCGCTGGCGGGGGAGAGCGACCGTTCCAAGGCGCGGGTCGCGGCGCTTGCCAAGCCCGACGCGCATCTCGGCAAGAACGATACGGGCGTGGTGCGCAAGCGCAACATGCAGACGGCGATCAAGGAATTCGAGAAAAAGCAGGCCGAGAACAAGACCACCGTCACGATCCGCCGGCGGCTCGATCAGGCTGGCCTGTTCACAACTCAGCCGAAAACGTTCTGGATCGCCTCGGCGGGACTCGCGCTTCTGACCGTGCTTTTCATATTGTTCAAGGGCCAGTCGATCATCGTCGCAGGGCTTGGCGGTTTTGCCGCCGGAATCGGATTGCCGCGCTGGGTGCTGAAATTCTTGAAGACGCGCCGCGAGAAAAGATTTACCGCCGATTTCGCCAATGCCATCGACGTCATCGTGCGCTCGGTAAAATCGGGTCTACCCACCAGCGACGCGCTCCGCATCGTTGCCGGCGAGTTCCGTGATCCGGTCGGCAGCGAGTTCAAGAAGCTGGTCGAAGGCATGAAACTCGGGCTCACGCTCGAGCAAGGTCTTAAGAAGATGTACGAGTCGATGCCCACCACCGAGGTGAGCTTCTTCGGCACCGTGATGACCATCCAGTTGAAGACCGGCGGCAATCTGTCGGAGGCGCTCGGCAATCTCGCCGGCGTGCTGCGCGACCGCAAGCGCTTGCAAGGCAAGATCAAGGCGATGTCGTCGGAAGCCAAGGCCTCGGCGGGGATTATCGGTTCGCTGCCGCCCGCCGTTGGAGGGCTCGTGTACTTCACGACGCCGGCCTACATCTCGATGCTGTTCACCGAGCGGGTCGGCAACCTGCTCCTGGTCGGCTGCGTCGTCTGGATGGGGCTCGGCATTGCGGTGATGAAAAAAATGATCAACTTCAAGCATTGAGGGGCCATGATCGGTGGTGTCGACATCGTTGATTTGTTGTTCGACGTCAGATTTCTGGCGACGGCGGCGGCTGCGATTTTCGCTTTTGCGACGTTCGTCACTCTCGGTATGCCGCTGCTCGAACGCGACAACCTCAACAAGCGGCTTAAGTCGGTCGCGGCGCGGCGCGAGGAATTGCGCGCCCGCCACAAGGAACTGCTGAACCAGCGCCGCGGCACCACTTTGCGCGCCGAACAGACCGGCTCGACCAAGCTGATCAAGCAGTTCTCCGACCGCTTCAATCTCGCCAGACTGGTGGCTTCCGAAGGCACGCAGCAAAAGCTGCAGCAAGCCGGCATGCGCGGGCCGACGCCGCTCTTGGTGTTCAATTTCTTCCGCTTGGTGATGCCGTTTGTGCTGTTCGCCTTCGGTTTGCTTTATTTCTTCGTGATCGGCTCGTTCCATTGGGCGCCGATGATAAAGCTCGTCGCAGCGGTGGTGGCGGCGCTGGTCGGCTATTACCTGCCGGACCTGTTCATCTCCAACGCGATCGCGCGGCGCCAGAAGTCGGTCATGGCGGCGTTTCCCGACGCGCTCGACCTTCTGCTCATCTGCGTCGAATCCGGTATGAGCGTCGAAGCCGGGTTTCAGAAGGTGGCGGCGGAGATCGGTCAGTCCTCCACCGAGTTGGCCGAAGAATTCGCGCTGACGACGGCCGAACTCAGCTATCTGCCCGACCGCAAGCAGGCGTTCGAGAATCTCGCGAAGCGCTGCGCTCATCCGGGCGTCAGGGCGGTGGCGACAGCCTTGAACCAAGCCGAGCGCTACGGCACGCCGATGGGCCAAGCATTGCGCGTCTGTGCCCAGGAAAACCGCGAAATGCGGATGGTCGCGGCCGAACAGAAAGCTGCTGCGCTGCCCGCCAAGCTCACCGTGCCGATGATCATCTTCTTCCTGCCGTGCCTGTTCGTCGTGATCATAGGCCCGGCGATCATGCGCGTGATGCACATGATGTGACGTCCGCGGCGGCGCCTACTGCCGGTCGTTGGCCAGCCGCAGTGCCGGGATGTCTTTGCCGGCGGCGGTTTTGGCAGCAGGCTTGTGCGTCGATGTCGCCGAGGCGGTTCTCTTTGCCTTCGGCTTGATCGGACCGGCTTGGGTATCCGTCGGAACGGCCTGCATCACGATGGTGTTGCCTTCCGCAGGCGTCAGCGTGCGCGCAATTTGGCGCGGCGGTGCCGAAGCGACCGGCTTCTGCGACGGTAGAGCGGCCACCCCGGCCGGCGTCTTGGCAGCGGGCGCCACCTTGAGGGCCGCGATCATTTTCATGTTTTTGGCGATGCGCTCGTCTTTGGAGGCGATTGCTGCCTGAGCGATCAACGCTTT
>JAATGK010000341.1 GCA_015654715.1 Alphaproteobacteria bacterium | reverse complement strand
TTTGATCCAAGACCCGAAAAACCTGGTAGCAGCGTCACGTCAGTCCGGCTCGGGGCAGAAGCCGCGGCAGACAACAAAACCCGCACAAGTTCGCAAAGCGCGCACCTGTGGCTCGCTCGGCAGCCGGTGGATCAGGAGATGACGCGCTTGCGACCTTCCGAAAGGTGCCAGTGTATTGCCAGCGCCGCTCTATCTTCATCCCGCGCACGGATGGCTTCTACGATGGCGTTATGTTCATTGATCATCGCTTCAACTTCGTCCGGCGGGCGGGTTCGCGAGATGTCCACGCCGGCCCGCATGATCTGATCGATTTCGTCAGCAAGGGCATTAAAAGCCCAGAGAAAGGCGGCGTTCGCCGTTGCCAGCAGGATCCGGCGATGAAGTTCCATGTCTTCGGCATGAGCTGGCGCGCCGGTTAAGAGGGCGGTCCGCAATTCCACGAATGCCTCTTCTATACCAATCATATCTTCGCTGGACCGTCGTTTCGCGGCGAGACGTGCGGCTTCAGCTTCCAAGACAAACCGCACCTCATATGTTCCGAGGGCAACCGACAGCTTTGGCATCGACGTATAGGCGATCAATCGATCGGAGGGCCGGTTCTTGACATAGGTGCCCGCCCCACGCCGCGCGTCGGTAATACCGTCAGCCGTCAGACGGACAAGTGCTTCACGAATCACCGTACGCGAGACGCCGAACATTTCGGCCAGCCGCACTTCGGGCGGCAGCCGGTCGCCAACCTTCAGCCGTTCCGCCGTGATGTGCTCGACGATTTTCGAATAGGCCTGATCGGCCAGCCGCTTGCCGCTCACTCCGAACCCCTCGTCCTTGCGTCCTGCATCGTGGTAAGCGATTCGTGCCAAACCAGCCAGGATCGGCAGGATGCCCGCGTTCGCTCGTTCAAGCGGTCAACCATTTGGTCAGGGAAGCGGTTACCACGACGCTTACGATAGGGCTCTGTACGGCAACGACTTATCGGCTTGCAAGGGATCCGTGCGCCGCCAGTACAACAGCGCACGGCCTAATAGTTTTCCGCTCGAACATGACAGCCCAAATGGAGCCTCGACGCTCGAAGCGGCCGGCCCGAAGGACGAACCGCTTAAGCTGCGGAGGCCTCCCTGTACTTCATGGCTTGCGCTGTGAGCGCCACCTGCGTGCGATTACGAACATTCAATTTGCGCATGATCGTCGTCATGTGCGCCTTGACGGTTGCTTCGGCGATTCCGAGATCAAAAGCGATTTGCTTGTTGAGCTGGCCGGAACGAACGCCGTCGAGAATTTTTATTTGTATGGGTGTGAGCTGTAAAAACGCTGCATTGCAACTGCAATCTTGGTCGACCTGATTTCGAAACGCCTGAGTGTCCACGTACTAACCTCCCTACTCATTTTTTTTGCCGGGTCGGTCGGACATTGGTCGCCCAACACTCAACCGCAGAAGGGCATGCCAGACCTTAGTCAAATTAGTCTGACTAATTCAAGCGCGGATTGGAGATATCCTAGGTATTTGCGTGCTGTCGTGGGGTTTTTGGCACAATCTGTCATACTACTTTGCAAAACTGCGACGTTTTGACAGTCGGCGATTGGGCGCGTCGGTAGTGGCAACAACCCTCCCCGGCATCGTTTCAACGGGCACGAGCACGGCTGATTGTTGCGCAACCAATTTGGCCGGATAGCAGGCAGTCCCGCGATTGCCGTCGATAAGTTAAAAGCTCTTACGGGAAGACGCTGCAGGCAGCCGCTCTCGCGACGAGCCGCATATGTGCGTTCGTGTTCGACGGCACACGGATGAACCCCAACGAGCCCGCAACGAGGCAGGCGCTGCGTCCTCGTACATCTCTGCAGAATGCTCTGTGTTCCATGGCGCGCACAACGGCAATACCGACCTTAGTATTGGCTCCGGCTCGCCGGCACCATGACATCATATTTGTCACATACATTTTTGCGGAGAATTTTCGGCGATGAAAAGATGTACGCCCTACGCATCGACTAAATAGTCTGTCACTGCGACATCCTTTTGCTTGCTGGGCCCGGGCCGGGAGGTTGGAATGACTTCCACAGGGAGTGCGGCAACACAACAAAATAAGCCGCTTTGAACATCATGATCCAGAAAGACGTTGGTACGATCCCGTCGGCGCGGTGGTGGCGCATCATTCCAGCGGCGATCCTGGTCTACATCTTCTCGTTCATGGACCGCACCAACATCAGCTTTGCGATGGCTGGCGGCATGAATGAAACCTTGGGAATGACGGCCGCACTATCCGGTCTGGCGGCGGGCATCTTCTTCGTCGGCTATGTTATCCCGCAAATCCCCGCCGGCCATTTCGCCGAACATGGCAATGCCAAACAGTTCATCGGCATCTCGATCCTATTTTGGGGTGGGCTGTCTATCCTATGCGGCCTGGTACAGAACCCGACCGAGCTCCTGATCATCCGCTTCCTCACGGGCGTTGCCGAGGGCGGCGTCTGGCCGGCGATGCTGGTGATCATCAGCCACTGGTTCCCGAACGAGGAGCGCGGCCGCGCCAACGCCTTTTTCCTTATGAACATCGCCTTCGCCTCGATCATCACCGGGCCGCTGTCGGGATGGATCATTGCCCGCTTCGGCTGGCGCTGGGTGTTCATCGGTGAAGGCGCATTGACGCTCGCGCTGATTCTCGTCTGGTACCCTTTGATCAGCAACAGGCCGGAGACCACAAAATGGCTTTCGGCCGCCGAACGCGACTACATCGTCTCGCGCCTTGCGGCAGAGCAGGCGCAGATCAAGAGCACCGCGGCCGGCCGGATATCCTATGGCGCCATGCTGTGCGATCTTAATCTGTGGAAGCTGATCCTGCTTTATTTCTTCTATCAGATCGGAATCTATGGCTTCGCCATGTGGCTACCGACACTTCTGAAGGAACTGACCAACACCGGCATTGCCGGCATCGGCTGGCTATCGATCTTTCCCTATATCGCCATGATCTTCGGGCTCTATGGTTTTGCCCGGCTCTCCGATCGTAGCGGCAACCGGCGTCGTTATATCGCGCTGCCCATTCTCGGTTTTGCGATCTGCTTTTTGGCGTCGACCCTGTTCAAGAGCAACATCTGGGTATCCTACGGATTCCTGGTCGCCTGCGGATTCTTCATGCAATCGGCCTCCGGCGTGTTCTGGACCGTTCCTCCGCTGATCTTCTCGACGGAAGTGGCCGGCGGTGCGCGCGGCGTCATCAACGCGCTCGGCAATCTCGGTGGCTTCATCGGCCCGCTCGCCGTCGGCTGGCTGCGCGTCGGTTTCAACAGCTACGATGCGGGCGTTTACTTCCTGACCGCGGCATTGCTGGCCGGTTACCTGCTCACCCTTAACCTGCCGGACAGCACCACCGGCAGGACGAGCCCCAATAGCAAGAACTGACCAGCCCTGCGGAAAGGAAAGCGAGTCCTAACCCGGCCCGCTTTCCTTTT
>JAATGK010000204.1 GCA_015654715.1 Alphaproteobacteria bacterium | reverse complement strand
GTTCCTGGCCTTTGCGGCATTGTCGACGGCAGCGTGTTGCCGGGCTATTTCGGGCTCGAAGCTGGCCAATCGGCGGTCGGCGACATCTTCAATTGGTTTGTCGAGTACATCCAACCGGCCGGGCTTTCGCACGTCGAGCTCACCGAAATGGCCGCCAAGCTCAAGCCCGGCGAATCCGGCCTGGTGGCGCTCGATTGGAACAACGGCAACCGCACCATCCTGGTTGATCAGCGCCTGACCGGTCTTCTCCTCGGCCAGACGCTTTATACCAGCCCGGCGGAAATCTACCGCGCCCTGGTGGAAGCGACCGCTTTTGGCGCCCTCACCATCATCAACCGGTTCGAAGAATACGGCGTCAAAGTCGACGAGGTGATCAACTGCGGCGGCATCGCCGAGAAGAATGCTTTCGTCATGCAGCTTTATGCCGATGTCACCGGCCGGCCGATGAAGATATCGCGCTCGGCCCAGACCCCAGCCCTCGGCTCGGCGGTTGCCGCCGCGGTCGTTGCCGGTGTGTATGCGGACTTCGCCTCTGCGCAAAGCGCCATGACCGGCCTGAAAGACACGGTTTATCAGCCGGATGCGGCCGCCCACGCGGTCTACGTCGAGCTTTATGCAATCTATCGCACCTTGCATGACGCTTTCGGAACCACGACATGGCAGGGCAATCTCGCCCCGGTGATGAAGCGGCTGATGGATATTCGCGACCGAGTACGGAGTGCTTGATGCTGGAAGAGCTGAAACAGGCCGTCTGCCAGGCCAATCTCGACTTGGTGACGGAAGGTCTCGTCATCCAGACCTTCGGCAATGTCAGCGGCATCGACCGCAAAAGCGGCCTCGTCGTCATCAAACCATCGGGCGTCTCCTATGACGGCATGACGCCCGAGCACATGGTCGTGGTCAGTCTCGAAACCGGCAAGGTGGTGGAGAGCAATCTGCGGCCTTCCTCCGACACGGCGACCCATCTGGTGCTTTACCGCGCCTTCAAGGAGGTGGGCGGCATCGTCCACACCCACAGCCTGTTCGCCACGGCCTGGGCGCAAGCCAAGCTGCCGATCCCCGCCATGGGCACTACTCATGCCGATTATTGGCATGGCGACGTTCCCTGCACACGACTGATGACCGCGGACGAGATCAACACCGAATACGAAGCCAACACCGGCGAGGTGATCGTCGAGACGTTCAAGGGGATCAACCCCTTGCATAAGCCGGCGGTGCTGGTATCGAGCCATGGCCCGTTCGCTTGGGGTAAGGACGCGCACGAGGCCGTGCACAACGCGGCGATCCTCGAATATCTGGCGCATCTCGCCAGCGAGACGCTTCGCATCAATCCCGCCACCGGCGCAATGCAATCGGTGCTGCTCGACAAGCACTTTCTGCGCAAGCACGGGCCGAAAGCCTACTACGGACAAAAATAAAGTAAGGGGGAGTACGCGTTCATGGGCAATTCGGTGTTCAACGCACTGGACTGGTGGATCGTTGCGGCGTTCGTCGCGGCCATGACGGCCGTCGTCATGATGTCGATGCGCAAAAAGAACGAATCCGGCAAGGACTATTTCCTGTCCGGCCGCGACTCGAACTGGCTGCAGATCGGTACCTCGATCTTCTCGTCCAACATCGGCTCCGAGCACCTCGTCGGGTTGGCCGGCGCCGGCTTTGCCACCGGCATGGCCATGGCCCATTGGGAAATGCAGGGCTGGATCATCCTGGTTTTGGGCTGGGTCTTCGTGCCGCTTTACGATCGCATGAAGGTCTTCACCATGCCGGAGTTCCTTGAACTCCGCTTCTCCCGCGGCTCGCGCAACCTCCTCAGCCTGCTGACCATGGCCTCGCTGGTGCTGACCAAAATTGCCGCCACCATCTATGCCGGCGACGTGGTGGTGCGCACGCTTCTCGGCATTGATAGCGTCAACGTGTTCGGCTTTCAGATGGATGTGTTCTGGGCGATTGCGTTGGGTCTGGCGCTCACGACCGGGCTTTACACGGTGCTCGGGGGCTTGCGCGTCATCATGTACACTGCCGTGCTGCAGACCCCGGTTCTGATTTTTGGCTCGGTCGCGATTCTCTTCATCGGCCTGCAGGAACTCGGCCACGGCAATTTGTTCTTCGGCTGGCACCAGATGGTCGCTGCCGCAGGCGCCAACATCCACCTCATCCGTTCTTTCCATGATCCGGAGTGGTCGTGGGCTGCGGTGCTGCCGGGTGCCGCCATCATCGGCTTCTGGTACTGGTGCACCGATCAATACATCGTTCAGCGCGTTCTTGCCGGCAAGAACCAGCAGGAAGCACGGCGCGGCACGATCCTCGCCGGCTTCCTCAAGCTCACGCCGGTATTCATCTTCCTGGTACCCGGCATGATCGCGTTTGCGCTGGTGTCGATGCCGGGCTCCGGCTTCCATACCCCGAACGGCGATGCGGCCTACACCTCGTTGGTGGCGCAGATTCTGCCGCACGGCGTGCGCGGCTTTGTGGCTTGCGGCATGATCGTAGCGCTGATGGCGTCGCTGGCCTCGAAGTTCAACGCCTCGGCGACGTTGTTCACCATGGACTTCTATCGCGAATGGCGGCCGAACGCATCGGGCCGTGAGGAAGTGACGGTCGGGCGCATCGCTACCGGCGTGATTGTGATCCTCGGCATCTGCTGGGTGCTGGTGATCAAGATGCTGTCGTCGAATCTCTACGAATATCTGCAGAATGTGCAGAGCTACCTGTCGCCGGCGATCGTCGTGTTGTTCATCGCGGGCGTGTTCTGGAAGCGCGCCACGGCGCCGGCAGCCTTCTGGTCGTTCCTGATCGGCATCATCGGCGGGTTCGCCCGCCTCGGCGCCGACATCGTGATGAAGGGTCACAAAGTGGAGGTTGCCGCGCTCAAGCAGCAACTCTTCCACAACACCATTACCCTCGACCAGTATCACGCGGCGCTGGCACCGCTGAAAGCGCAGTACGGCATGATCTTCGACATTTGGATCATCAACTGGCTTTACTGGTGCCAGATACTGCTGGTGACCTCGGCGGCGCTGATGGTCATCATCAGCCTGCTCACCAAAGCACCCGACCTCGGCAAGCTCAAATACTCGTGGTTCGGCGCTACGCCGGAGGAAAAAGCGGCCACGCGCGCCAGCTGGGGCACCGGCGATGTGGTGCTCAGCCTGATCGTGGTGGCCGTCATCATCGCCTTCTACATCACGTTCTTCTGATCACGGCACGGCGAAACCGTTTGTGCCATTGGCAAACACCCCGGCCTGCAAAGCCGGGGTGTTCCGTTTTGCAGCGCGCGCTTAACCGGCGGAAGTATTTTTGGCGCCCTTAGGACCTGGGGTTGATCTTGGCGCGTGTTTTCGGCGTGACGCCTGTGACCAAGCGCCAAACGATGGTACGGATTCCCCTGGCTGTGAATGCCTCGGGCTACGCATGGTAATCGTATCATCCGCCATCCGCCATCCGCCATCCGCCATCCGGCGCCCAGCTCGCGGATCAGGTGACTGCGCCGGCGTTCTGCACCATGGAGTTGCTTTCAAGGGCAACCCCACCGGAATAGAACGCATGTCGCTGATCAGGCGCTTGAAGTGGGTTTCAAGGCGTTGCGCTGTGCGCGAAAGGCAGCACGCCGTGCGCTAGCGTGGTAGCGTTACCACCTTCGTGCTGCACACTACCGCCACCCCAGGCGCGTCAACGGACGGAATCTGTTGCCGCGGCGATGTTCGAAAATCGTTTGCTGAACGTACCTCACGCGCCAAAAACACGCCAAATACTACATTAGTTGACGAACGGGCGCTCGATTTGCCCGAACCGCAAATGCGGCGGTGATTGGCAGACACAGTCGTTGGGAAAAACGCTCCCCAGAGGGGCAGAAACGCATTGCAAAAGTTCGGATTGGTGCTTTCCTCAACGTATGACGTTAAGCAACCAAGAGCGAACGCAGTGGCTGGCGCGAAATGTGCTGCCCCATGAGGCGCTTGTTCGTGCCCGGTTGAAGCGCGCTTACGTCGCGGATCTGGATATCGATGACGTCATCCAGGAGATGTACGCGCGCATTCTCTCCGCCCCGGGGATCGAGTCGATCCGTTATCCGCGGCAATACGCGATCCAGACGGCGAGGGGCATTATCATCGATCATATTCGGCGCTCGCGGGTGGTGTCCATCATTTCGGGCGAAAGTCTGGAGCAGCTCGAAGTGGCGTTACCCGAAGTGAGTGCGGAAGAGCGTATGGAGTTTCGGGATGAGATTCTGGAAGTCGCGAACGCGTTGGCCCAGGTTCCAGAAGCTTGTCGGGAAACGCTGATTATGCGCCGCGTGGAAGGATTATCGCAAAAGGAAACGGCCCAACGTCTTGGAGTCACGGAAAAAGTTGTCGAGAATAACTTAGCGAAGGGCGTCTTAGTGCTAATCAAAGTGTTCGGACGCGGGGGAAAAGCTCGGGCTCGTTCGTCCAATAATAAGGTAGATGAAGTAAGCTCGGAAGATGGGTTCCTTAAACGATGAGATTGACAGGCTCGCAGCCGCATGGGCTGCAAAGGTAGTCCGCGGAAATCTGACCCCGGACGAACGGGTTCGACTTGCGTCGTGGCAAGCCGAGGATATCCGGCATGTCGGCGCTTTCGCACGGGCCCAAGCTGTATTTATGCGTCTGGATCGGCTTCGTGCGGTCGGTGCGGACGCCTTACGCGCGTCCATTGCCGAAATGGCGGTTCCCACCGACGACGCGAGCGCGGCATTACCCAAAACTCCGGTGCTCTCGGCTGACGTGTCGAGCAGCGCTCTGAACGCGATGGTTGCCGAGACGCCGGCGGCTGTGACGACGTCGCAAGTTTGGACGCGCCGCCGGATCGTCTTGACCGGCAGCGCCGCGGCGTCCTTTGCGGTGGCTGGTGTGGTGGGCACGGATTTGTGGGAACGCGCGCGGACGGAATTCACCACGACGGTGGGGGAAACCCGCGTCGTAAACCTGCCGGACGGTTCTGTCGTGACGCTCAATACCGCCTCCAAGATGACGGTCCGTTATACGGAGGCCATGCGGAGCATCCGGCTTGTGTGCGGTGAAGCCCTTTTTAGGGTCGCGAAAAACAGAAAGCGTCCGTTCGTCGTGACTGCTTTCGATACCGAAGTCCGTGCGGTAGGGACGAGTTTTACCGTGCGCCTGCTGCCGAAGCGCCCGATTCAGGTTTTGGTGCAGGAAGGTGTGGTCGAGGTGATCCGCCGCGACAGGCCGAGTGCTCATCCTGTCCGCGCCGTTGCGGAGACGCAGGCCTTGGTTATGCGTGACGCTCCGATCACCGTTCACCCCGTTTCGCACCCGCAAGTGGCGCGCCAGTTGGTCTGGCAGTTCGGCCGGATAGCGTTTGAAAACGAAACGCTCGCGGATGCAGCCACAGAATTCGCGCGTTACAGTGACACGAGAATCATCGTCGACCCGGCGTTCGAGCGTCGTACGATCACAGGGTTGTTCGCTTCGAATGATCCCGTCGGTTTTGCCAAAGTTGCCGCGTCTGTTCTCGGTCTACGAATCGAAGTCGAACCCAAAGAAGTTCGGATCGTTCGCTGACGTGTCTTTTCGGTTCAGGGAAATCGACAACGCACTCGTCTACTTGTATGAGTATTGTAGGGAGAGTGCGCAGGATCCGCAAGAGTGCGGAAATGGGCGGGGGGTGTGGAACGCTGTAATCTCAGATTCGCGGTCAGCTGTGGCATCACGCTTGCCGGGATGCTTGAGGGTATTCCTGCGTGTGCGCAGGTACGGCAGTTCGACATTCCTTCGGAAACGGCTAGCAAATCAATTCCGGAACTCGCGCGTCAAGCCGATGTGCAGATCATCGGCGCGGGCGAGCCGCTTCAATCCGTCGTAACTCCAGAGATCAAGGGTACTTTCGACGTCGTAGACGCTCTCCAGATGATGCTCAAGGGGACTGACCTCACGGTCAGCCGCACGGCAGAAGGGATCATAACGATCTCTTCGCCGATTAAAAAAAACGTCTGTAAAGACAGAGGGGAAACCATGAGCAATCAATCGAGACTCGCTACTACCGTATCCTGGTTGGCTATGATGGCAGCCACGTTACAGTGCGCTTTCGCCCAAAATAACGACTCCTCAAGCATGGAGACGATCGTTGTGACGGGCGTTCGTGCGAGTCTGCAGTCCGCCCAGGACATCAAGATGAAGTCGTCGCAGATCGTCGACTCGATCGTGGCGCAGGATATCGGCAAGCTGCCCGACAACAACGTGATCGAAGCTTTGCAGCATGTTACGGGCATTCAAGTTAGCCGCAACGCAGCCGAAGCCAATCAGCTTCTGATCCGCGGTTTGCCGGATGTCGCCACGCTTCTGAATGGACGTGAAATCTTCACGTCCACAGGCCGCTATGTGTCGCTTCAGGACATTCCGGCCGAGTTGTTGCAGCGCGTTGACGTGCACAAGTCGGCCCAGTCGACAGATCTCGAAGGCGGCATCGCCGGCCTGATCGATGTCCGGCTGCACCGGCCGTTCGATTTCGACGGCCTTGAGATCGCCGGTGGCGCGCGCGCCATCGACTCAATGCTTTCGGATCACATTGATCCAACCGCCAGCCTGCTGATCAGCGATCGCTGGAACACAGGTATCGGCGAAATCGGGTTGCTGTTCGACGTCAACTATTCAAAGCGCCACTACAAAGAAGAGATTCTCGACAACTACATCTCGTCTCAGTCGATCGGTCCCGTAAGCGGATCGACCGGGGCTGGCGGCGTTGCCTTTTTACCGCTGACGGAAGGTGCCCAGTCGATTCTCGGCCGGCGCGAACGCTTGGCGACCGACGTATCGCTCCAGTGGCGTCCCAATTCCAACACGGAAGTCTATGCCGAGCTGTTCTATACGCGCTATCGCAACCCGAACTCGGCCGATTTCTTCGTTGGCCTGCCGTGGATCGGTGCCGATGCGTCGACCGCCACGGTGTTCCCTGGCACCGATGAGGTGAAGACGGTAAAGGCCGGCTTTTACGATCTGACCAGCAATCAGTCCTATCGCGCAAAGACGGACACCTATCAGTTCGCGACCGGGGCGACTTGGACGGGCAATTCCGTGACCCTGTCGACCGAGTTCGATTACACCGACAGCCGCTTCGCCCAGACCGGTTACATTCTCGACACCCATTACAATCCGGGCGATCCACCCTCGTACGTCGCGGACTTCAACTACAATGGCACCGGCACGCCCTACATGAACGTGCCGACGGCGGCGGTGACCGACCCGAACAATATGGTCTTGCGCCAGTGGTACGATCAGTGGGTGAGGCAGAGCGGTAACGAAATCGACTGGCGCGCCGACGTCAACTACGAAACGGGCGCGAAGACTCTCACGTCGGTGGAAGCCGGCTTCCGCTATGCCAACCGCTTTGCCCGGAACCGGGGCGACAACACCGGCGGGCAGGATTGCGACAGCTTCCCCGATCCCAGCAGTCCCTATTATGCCCAGCAGGTCGCCCGCGACGGTTCGGTCGCTTGCGGCAATTATCACGGCAACCCCGGGGCGGGTATAACCCTGGGATCCATGCCGGGCTCCTATTGGACCACCGGCGGCAGCCAGTTCGACGGCAAGTTCGGCATCACGAAGTGGATGGATGCCAATCCGGATTGGATCTTCAACAACGTCGGCAAGTTGCGGACGCTGTTCGGGCAACCGGTGGCGGGCCCGGCCGAAGACCCGACCAATGCGTTCGACGATCGCGAGCAGAGCTATGCCGCTTACGTGAAGGGCAACTTCGAGTTCGGACTTGGTGGACTTCCCGTTGACGGCAACATCGGCTTGCGCGTCGTCGACACCAAATCGGAGATGAAGGGCAATACGCTGGTCACCACCCAAACCCCGACCGGCTACACCTTCGCCTACAGTGCGACCGAGAGCTCCAAAGAGGTCGCCGACTGGATGCCGAGTATCAACCTGCGGGCCAAGCTCGAGGACGATCTGTTCGTCCGCGTGGCGGCGAGCCGCACCGTGACTCGGCCGACGTTCTCGCAACTCAATCCTGGCCTGTCGCTGTCCGCCTCGACGGCAACGTTGCTGGGTTCCGGTACCAGCGGCAATCCAAACCTGACGCCGGAAAAGTCGGATAACGTCGATCTGTCGGTCGAATACTATTTCGGCCCGGCCAACATTCTGTCCGGCACCGTGTTCTACCGGGCGGTGGCCGGCTACATCGGCAGCTATGTCACGCCGCAAACCATCGGCGGCATCGTTTATCAGGTTACATTGCCCGAGAACGGCGGCGACGGGCATATCGACGGCGTCGAAGTCAACTACACCCAGTTCTTCGATTTCCTGCCGAGCTATTGGAGTGGTCTCGGCATCCAGTTGAACGGCACCTATGTTGACGGAGCGTTCCAGAATATCTCGAAGTACTCCTTCAATACCGTCGGTATCTACGAGTACGGTCCGGTGTCGTTCCGCGTGGCCTACAACTGGCGCGCCGGCTTCAACGAAGGTGCCGCGCCGGGCGGTGGCCAGAACCCCGATACGATTTACGCCAAATCGCAGCCGTGGCTCGACTTGTCGGCCAGCTACAAGTGGTCCGACCAGCTGACCTTCACCTTCGACGCCACCAATCTCCTGGACAGCTATTTCCAGGACAGCTTCGGCAGAGGATCGCTCGGAGCCGTGTATCCGCGTGATACGCGCCGCTTCGACCAGACCATCGAACTGGGGCTGCGCTACAAACTGTAGCCGGATGTCGTACGGGAGAGGCGTTTTCTGGCATGTCTGGTATGTCCAGCGACGGCGTCTCTCCCGGTATTTTCGAATACCCCTCTTCGGATAACTGTGGCGGATCATGCCTTTTAATATGGCCGCCACGCTTTTTCCCGGTGCGGGTATGTCCAACGATCGTCGCGTGCCCCCGTCTCGATCCCGTTCGTAGTTCGCCGCACGTCGTGATCGGTTCGAACTAGCCCTGGAGTTTCGCATGTCGGTCCATCACTTAAGCAATCTCAATCGCCGTGGACTTCTCTTGAGCGGCATGGCGGCCGCAGGTGCAACAGCCCTGTTGCCCGCCGGCGGCCAAACGCCCGAACCGCTCAACAGCCGTCTCAGCGGCAATGTCTCGCCGGTTCACGATCCTTGCGCGATCCGTGCCGGCGATACCTATTACGTCTTCAGCACCGATCAGCCTGGTGCCGGCGGCCATATTCCCTGGCGGTACTCAAAAGATCTGGTGAACTGGGACAAAGGCGGCAGCGTGCTGTCCGATCTGCCGAAATGGGCGAGCGAACGCGTCCAAGGAACGGAGGGCGTCTGGGCGCCCGACATCTCGTATGTCGGCGGCCGCTATCTGCTCTATTTTGCCTGCTCGACCTTCGGCAAGAACCGGTCGGTGATCGGCCTCTTGACCAATGCGACGCTCGATCCGGCATCCCCCAACTTCAAATGGATCGATCAGGGCCTCGTTTTTGAATCTCGGCCCGAAGACGACTTCAATGCGATCGACCCCAATCATATCGTTGATCGCGACGGCAAGCATTGGCTGGTTTTCGGCAGCTTCTGGGGTGGGATCAAACTGATCGAACTCGATCCGGCCACCGGCAAGCCGTTCCCGGGCAAACCGCAAGTTCATTCGCTTGCCAAACGGCCGACCGACGATCCCGGACTCGACGCGATCGAAGCGCCGTTCATCGTCGAGCACGGCGGCTATTATTATCTGTTCTGTGCCTTCGATTTCTGCTGCCGCGGCGCCGATTCCAACTACTACACCGTGGTCGGACGCGCCCCTAACATCACCGGGCCTTACGGCGACGCCAACCACTTTGCGATGTCTTCGGGCAATGGCTCGATCGTCCTGAAACACGATTCCGGATCGCGTTGGCGTGGGCCGGGCGGCGCGTCGATACTGCGCGACGGCGACCGCGATTATATCGTCTACCATGCCTATGATGCACGCCGTCAGGGAGTACCAGCTTTGCGCATCGCGCCGCTTGTCTGGTCTGCCGACGGATGGCCGACGGCGATCATCTGAAGGCATGTCATGATGGACGATTTCACAGTCAATCGGCGGTGGGCCTTGGCGGCGCTGGCTGGGAGCTTTGCGCTCGGCCCATCGCACGCCGAAACGCCGCCGCGGCTGAACGACCGGCTCTCCGGCGACATCACCGGCGTCCATGATCCGGCGATCATCCGCGAAGGCGACACCTATTATATTTTCTCGACGACGCTGGCGCCGCACGGCGATCCAACCAAGCCGCAAATTCCGTGCCGGACGTCGCCGGATCTGATCCACTGGCGGCTGTCGGGAGATGTGTTGCCGCGCGTGCCGAATTGGGCGTTGGCGGCGATCCCGGGCATCCGCGATATCTGGGCGCCCGACATCACCTTTTTCAATGGCCGCTACTGGCTCTATTACGCCTGCTCCACGGGTGGATCGAACCGGTCCGCGATCGGGCTGGCGACGACGCCGACGCTCTCGTCCGCGCATTGGACGGATCATGGGCTGGTTTTGCAATCGCAAGAGCGGGACGATTACAACGCCATCGATCCAGCCCATCTCATCGATCGCCAGGGCCGCCGCTGGCTTGCTTTCGGCAGCTTTTGGAGCGGTCTTAAAATCGTCGCTCTCGATCGGGAAAGCGGCCGTCCGGGCGCGCCGCTGGAAATCAAGCCGTTGGCCGAACGTCAGGTGCCGAATGGTGCGCCGGATCCGATCGAGGCGGCGTTCTTGTTCGCGCGCGGCGGCTGGTATTATCTTGTGGCGTCGTACGACTGGTGTTGCAAAGGCGTGAACAGCACATATTACACCGTGATCGGACGGAGCCGCGACGTTCTCGGGCCTTATCTCGGCCGCGACGGAAAGCCGATGCTACAAGGTTATGGTACGGTTCTGTTACGCGCCGACTTTCGCGATCGCGACCGCTTCCATGGCCCCGGACACGCCGCCGTCTTGCGCAATGCGGGACAGGATTACATCGTTTATCATGCTTACGATGCCCAAAAGCAGGGCACACCGACGCTGCGCATCGCGCCGCTGGTCTGGTCGTCTGACGGCTGGCCGACGGCCTTGATGTGACGCAACAACACCGGAACGCACCAATGAAACGCTCGATTTTTTCTGCCGTCGCGATGCTTCTGTTAGCCGCCACAGCCCTTGCTGCTCCGCCTGAAGTCGACATTCACGATCCGGCGATCGGCCTGGATGGGGGGACGTACTATTTGTACAGTACGGGGCCTGGGATCACGTTCTACAGTTCGAAGGATCGTGTTCATTGGCTGGCGCGCGGGCGGGTGTTCGAGGCCGAGCCGGTGTGGGGGCGGGGCGTGACGGCGCGGTTCAACGGCCACATCTGGGCGCCGGACGTGAGCTATGCGGGCGGCAAGTTCTATCTCTATTATGCGGTGTCGGGGTTCGGCAAGAATGACTCCGCCATCGGCGTGACCGTGAACCAGACACTCGACCCGGCCTCACCCAACTACAAATGGGACGACAAGGGCATCGTGCTGCGCTCGGTGGCGGGCCGCGACGATTGGAACGCGATCGATCCTAATGTGATCGCCGATGACAAGGGCACGCCGTGGATGGTGTTCGGCTCGTTCTGGTCGGGGATCAAACTGGTGAAGCTGAACGCCGACCGCGTCAGCCTAGCCGCGCCCGAAGAATGGCACACGCTGGCGGCGCGCCCGCGCACAACGGCGCTAGACGTCAAGGCGGCCGGTGAGGGCGCCATCGAAGGCCCGTTCCTGTTCAAGCGGGCTGACTATTATTATCTGTTCGTCTCGACCGGCTTTTGCTGCCGCGGCAAGAACTCGACCTACCGGGTTGCGGTCGGCCGTTCGAAGGACATCACTGGGCCGTATCTTGACCAGGATGGCCGCGACATGGCGCTGGGCGGCGGGACGGCGCTGGTGTCGGAGAACCCCAAATGGGCTGGCTGGGGCGGGCAAAGTGTCTACAGTTTCGGCGGCAAAGACTATGTCGTGAT
>JAATGK010000087.1 GCA_015654715.1 Alphaproteobacteria bacterium | reverse complement strand
TGCTGCCGTGACGGGTCGTATCGCAGACCAAAACCGCGTCGATCTTGGGATAGCGCCGGCGCAGGGCGTCAACCACAGGGATGGCGGCATCGTTCGCGTCTTGAACGCCGAAAACGATCTGAAACGGCGCCGGATAGTCCTGGACGAAAAAGGTCTTGAGATTGGCTTCGAGAGACGGCTCGTTGCCATGCAGCGGCTTCAGGATGGTGACTGGCGAAAAAGTGGTTCCCGAATCCGGTTGACGAGCCCCGAAACGGCCGGTCAGCCAGTTGGTCAGCACAGCATAAGCCGTCCCGGCAAACGCCAGGACCACGAACAGCCAGCCGAGTACCGCAACCAAATGCATAGAGACGCCCCTACCCCCGATGTTGGGGGTAGGACTTTCTAACCCCTCCCCCGCGTCAGGGGAAGGGGCAGAAGATTAGTACCTATTACCGGATGACGCGGGCGCCTTTGCCCTTCATGACGGCTTCGACTTCCTTGTAATTGACCATCGAGGTGTCACCCGGGGTGGTCATGGCGAGCGCGCCGTGCGCGGCGCCGTATTCCACCGCCGCTTGCGGGCCCTTGCCTTCGATGAAGCCGTAGGCGAGGCCGGACGCAAAGCCGTCGCCGCCGCCGACGCGGTCGTAGATTTCGAGGTTTTCGCGCATCGGGGCTTCGTAGAAATTGCCGCCGGCCCAGATCACCGCGCCCCAATCGTTGACCGAGGCGGTCTTGGCGTTGCGCAGCGTCGTCGCCGCCACCTTGAAGTTCGGATACTGCTTCACCGCGGTGGCGATCATCTTCTTGAAGTTGGCGGGATCGATCTTGGAGATGTGTTCGTCGAGCCCTTCCACTTCGAAGCCGAGGCAAGCCGTGAAGTCTTCTTCGTTGCCGAGCATGACGTCGACGTATTTGGCGATTTCGCGATTGATCTTCTGCGCCCCTTCCTTGCCGCCCTGGCTCTTCCAGAGCTGGCCGCGGTAGTTGAGGTCGTAGGAAACGATGGTGCCGTACTTGTGCGCCGCCTTGACCGCTTCGATCACGACGTCCGAGGTGTTGGGCGCCAGCGCCGCAAAGATGCCGCCGGTGTGGAACCACCTGACGCCCTCTTCGCCGAACAGCTTGTCCCAATCGACTTCACCGGGTTTGATCTGCGAAGCTGCGGAATTGCCGCGGTCGTTGGTGCCCAGCGCCGCGCGGACGCCAAAGCCCTTTTCGGTGAAGTTGAGGCCGACGCGGGTATTGCGGCCGATGCCGTCGAACTCGCGCCAGATGATGTGCGAGGTGTCGACGCCGCCTTGCATGATGAGGTCTTCGACCAGCCAGCCGATATCGTTCGACGGCAGCGCGGTGACGACGCTCGACCGCTTCTTCCAGCATTTGCGGAAGGCGCGGCAAACATTGTACTCGCCGCCGCCTTCCCACACTTTGAACTCGCGGGCAGTGCGGATACGGCCGAAGCCGGGGTCGAGGCGCAGCATCACTTCGCCGAGCGACACGACATCCCACTTCACGTCGGACGCGGGACGGATTTTCAGGATTTCGTCAGCCATTGGTCACTTCCCACGGATTTTCTTGATGATGGCGATGGTCTCGGCGACCTTCTTCTCGATGGCGCCGAAATCCTTGGCGGCGAGGACTTCCTTGGTGATCAGCTTGGAGCCGATGCCGGAGGCGACGATGCCCGCCTTGTACCATTTGGTCAGCGATTCTTCGGTCGGATCGACGCCGCCGGTCGGCATCAGCTTGGTCCACGGCATCGGTCCCAGGATGTTCTTCACGAATTCCGGTCCGCCGACGCTCATGCCGGGGAAAATCTTGACGATCTCGCAGCCGAGTTCGTGGGCGGTATTCACTTCGGTCGCCGAACCGCAGCCGGGGCTATAGGGAATGCAATGGCGGTTGCAGACCTTGGCGACTTCCGCATTGAGCAGCGGACCGACCACGAAATTGGCGCCGTTGGCGATATAAAGCGCCGCGGTAGGGGCATCGATCACCGAACCGACACCCATGATCACCGACGGGTCGGCCTTCTTGAAGTGCTTGTTCACTTCCTTGAAGACTTCCCAGGCGAAATCGCCGCGATTGGTGAACTCGATGCACTTGGCTCCGCCGTTGGCGCAAGCCTGGATCACGTTGATGCACAACTCGACGTCGGGGTGATAAAAAACAGGGATCACGCCCTGTTCTATGATCGCCGCGAGTACTGCCAAGCGGTCCTTTGCCATTCCCTTATTTCTCCTCATCTGTCGCGCGCGGTCGGGGCGGACCGCGGCCCAAATCGTCTGTTCCGTAGCACAGCCGGCCGCCCTGTCGGGAAGCAATCTCCGTTCTTGCGGCCAAAGTTATGGTACCGCTACCAATACCGTTCTCCGGCCACGGTCAAGCGCACCGGTGGCAAAGTCGCAAAACCGCCGCAATCCGCCATTGACACCGGTGTCTATAACCTGACCAGCGGCACTTTCCAAGTCCCTCGTGCCGCAGCCGAAAAAAAGTCTTCAACCCTTGGGCGCACCCGGAGGGTCCACGCACGCAGGACGGCAAAAGAAAGGTTTGTTCAACCATGTTCGTTCAGGCGGGCTTAACGGCCGGAGCTCAGTTTATTGGCAAAGGATGAAATCGTGACCACGCCCCGCCCAAAGCCAGCTTCGAAAACCCTCAGCGCCGAGGAAGCCCTGCAGCTTCTGGAGCAACACGCCCGCGAAACCCAGGACGTCCTCGCGTCCCGCACCGACGCTGGGCCCGAGGTTCTCGACTATCTGGCCAGGCACGGCGCCCCGGCGACGCGGCGGGCGGTTGCCGCCAATCCGGCCACGTCGGCGGATTCGAATCATCGTCTGGCGAGCGACGTCGACACCTCCGTGCGCAAGGCGCTAGCCAGCAAGATCGGCCGGCTGTTCCCGGGACTGCTCGCCGAAGAGCAAAGGCAACTCCGCGATATGGCGATCGCCACGCTGGAGAAGCTCGCCCGCGACGAAGTCTCGGAAGTGCGCGCGATCCTCGCCGAAGAGATCGCCCATCACGACTGCGTGCCGAAACCGGTGATCGAAGCGCTGGCCCGTGACTCCGATCCGAAAGTGGCGCTGCCGGTAATCGAGTACTCGCCGCTGCTGGACGATCGCGATCTCATCCAACTGGTGGTGGCAACACGCGCCAGCAACATCCTTTCCGCGGTGGCGCGGCGCAAAAACCTCTCCGGCGACGTCTCGGAGGCGGTGGCAACGACCCTCGACATCGATGCGGTGTCCGCTCTGCTCGCCAACACCGACGCCGCGATTCGGACCAAGACTCTCGACAAGATCATCAGTCAGGCGGCGGAAGTGGCCGAGTGGCATTCGCCGCTCGTGGTGCGCGCCGATCTCTCCAGCAATGCCATCCGGCGGCTGGCCTCGTTCGTCGGCAGCGCGCTGATCGACACCTTGGCGGCCCGTTCGGGTCTCGACGAATCGACGCGCAAACACCTCAAATCCAAGCTTGAAGACCGCCGCAGCACCGAAGCCGCGGCCGAGGCGGCGGTTGTGGAAGCTGCCCGCCGGGCCGGAACTCTCAACGAAGCTTTCGTCGCCGAAGCGGTGGAAGAATGCCGCAAGGAAACCGTCATGCGCGCCTTGAGCGTGCTGGCCAAAACCGACGAAGCCACCGTCCGGCGGATCCTCGACAGCCGCTCCGCCAAGGGCGCCGTCGCGCT
Organism: Alphaproteobacteria bacterium; assembly: GCA_015654715.1. GTDB lineage: Bacteria > Pseudomonadota > Alphaproteobacteria > Micropepsales > Micropepsaceae > Rhizomicrobium. The sequence continues at coordinate 1,713 of JAATGK010000087.1, read as the reverse complement.
GGTCTGGCGCGCCGGACTGTCGATGCGCGTCGCCTTCAAGCTGCAGACCCAGGTGATGCGTCTTGCCGGCGATGACCTCGTCCCGGCCCGCCGCGGCATCGACTTCCCGCTGACTGAGGAAGAGATGCGCTGGCATCTCGGCTATTTCGGCATCACCTAATAGCGGCCACGCGCCGACGTTCGTATGCAGCTTAAGCGGTTGTTGATGACTTGCGCGCAACTCTTGCCGGTCACATAACAAGCACGACCGCCGCAAAGGCGACAGGCTCAGGTGGGCAATTATGGACAAGATGGTGAGCGACCTTAAGAAAGTCGTTGAATCACAGCATGGCGGCACGGCTACGCTAAATCATGCGGTCTGCGTACTGACGCGGCGCAGCAAGCTGTCCGATTGGGACGGCGTGGTTTACATCTTCGATTTGGCGGGCAACGTCAAAACCAACCGGGCTTATGCCTGGGCCACCCCGATCTCCGGAGCCAACGACACCCGCTATTTCGCAGTCCTCCACCGGGGACGCATTACCGGCCCGGTTGAAGCGGTCAAGGCGGCGGCGGCGGCCATTCGCGGTGCTGCTGCCTAATCGGCATAACCAACTTATATAGATACTAACAGGCATCGTCATCCGCGGGATGGGGATGACCTCAGCCATGCGTGCGGGGTACTCACCGCCGTGGCGCAATCGACGATGCCAATAGCCCGAATTGCCGAAGAGCAGGCCGCGCCGGTTCAAAGCCATCCGTCGCGATAGCGTATCGCCGCCAAGCTCACTCCCTCAAAAAACAAAATTCGTGGCCGCAATTGCCTATGCAACAAACGAGCTGACGCTGCACCGTAAGCCAGCCAAAAACATAGTTTCGCATACCGACAAACATTTAACGACCACGCACGCCATACGTAGTTACCACAAACAATTTGGTCTTGATCGTTGATACCAGTAACGAATTAGAAGCTGTTCGAGCTGTATAGACGAAAGTGAGCGAAAAGGTCTGTACGCGAAATTTGTGTCGATCCAACGCAAGTCGGTCCAACGCAAAAGGACTCGATCTGTTCGTTCAGGGACGCAGCGATTTCGTATATCGAGGATGGCGACAATGCCCATTTCAACACTGACAAATACGCAAATCAGCCTTTTGACCACGACGGTTATTCAGGGTTTGTCGAGCACCGATTTGCTGGCGTTGAGTTCCAGCCAAGTCAGCGCGCTCAATAATGCAGATGTCGCTGCGTTGAGCTCGTCACAGTTGGCTGGTCTGTCGACCACCGGGGTGAAGGGCCTGACAACGACGCAAATCCCGCTGCTGACGTCTTCGTTCATTTTCGATACGCCGCAACTCCTGGCATTGAGCGGTCAACAGCTCAATGCCATGACCAGCACCCAGATTTCCAACCTCGCCACCGCCGGCGTCCAACAGCTCGCGAGCAGCCAGCTAGGCGCCCTGTCGACATCCAATTTCGACGCCCTGACATCGACGCAGATTCAGGGACTGACGTCGACCCAGTTGACCAATCTGACCACGACGCAACTCGCTGGCTTGACGACCGCCGATGTCGCCGACTTCACCAATACGCAGAGCGACGCCTTGTCGGCGACACAAGTTGCCGCGATCTCCGCCGCGAAGCTCTCAGCAGCGTAGTGAAGGGCGTTGGTGGGGCTCTCGACCACCGCCGTGACGTCACTAACCACAGCACATGTCACCTTGCTCACCAGCCTC
>JAATGK010000115.1 GCA_015654715.1 Alphaproteobacteria bacterium | reverse complement strand
GCATCCGCCTCGCCTCGCAGATCGGCTCCGGCCTGACCGGCGTGCTTTATGTGCTCGACGAGCCCAGCATCGGCCTGCATCAGCGCGACAACGTCAAACTCTTGGAGACACTGCAAGGCCTGCGCGATCTCGGCAATACCGTGATCGTGGTCGAGCATGACGAAGAGGCCATCCGCACCGCCGATCATGTCATCGACATGGGCCCCGGCGCCGGCATTCACGGCGGCCACATCATCGCCGAAGGCACGCCGGCCGACATCATGCGCAATCCCAACAGCCTGACCGGCAAATATCTCGTCGGGCTGGAACAGATTCCGCTGCCCAAGACGCGGCGCAAAGCGACACACGACCGCTGGCTGAAAGTGATCGGCGCCCGCGGCAACAATTTGAAAAACGTCACGGCGCAAATTCCGATCGGCACGCTGACCTGCATCACCGGCGTCTCGGGCGGCGGCAAATCCACCCTTACCATCGAAACGCTGTACAAAGCCACGGCGCGCAAGCTGAACCAGGCGCGCGAGCATCCGGCGCCGCACGACCGCATCGAAGGCCTCGAATTCCTCGACAAAGTGATCGACATCGACCAGAGCCCGATCGGGAGCACGCCGCGCTCGAACCCGGCCACTTACACCGGCGCCTTCACGCCGATCCGCGATTGGTTTGCCGGGCTGCCGGAAGCCAAGGCACGCGGCTATCAGCCGGGGCGGTTTTCGTTCAACGTCAAAGGCGGGCGCTGCGAAGCCTGCCAGGGCGACGGCGTCATCAAGATCGAGATGCACTTTTTGCCCGACGTCTACGTGCAATGCGACGTCTGCAAGGGCAAGCGCTACAATCGCGAAACGCTCGATGTGAAATTCCGCGATTACTCGATCGCCGACGTGCTCGACATGACGGTGGAAGCCGGCGCTGAGCTGTTCAAAGCCGTCCCCTCCATTCGCGAAAAGCTGGATACCCTCACCAACGTCGGCCTCGGCTATATCAGCATCGGCCAATCGGCGACGACGCTATCGGGCGGCGAAGCCCAGCGCGTGAAACTGTCGAAGGAACTATCGCGCCGCGCCACCGGCCGCACGCTGTACATTCTGGATGAGCCCACCACCGGCCTGCACTTCCACGACGTGCGGAAACTGCTTGAGGTGCTGCAAGAGCTGGTCGATGCCGGCAACACCGTGGTGGTGATCGAGCATAATTTGGAAGTGGTGAAGACGGCGGACTGGGTCATCGACCTCGGGCCCGAAGGCGGCGACGCCGGCGGCGAAATCATCGCCCAAGGCACGCCGGAAGAAGTGGCGAAGGTGGCAAGGAGCTACACCGGAAAATACCTGAAGCCGCTGCTGAAAGGCATCGCCCCCGGCCGCATCGCGGCGAGCGCGAAGAAGAAGTAGGGGGAAAATAGCAGTCATGAGCGAATTCCTGCCCCGTATTGTTGCCCTCGTCAAAAATGGTGAAATCCTGGTTTCCCGCCACGGCTTTCGGGAACTCGCTGCCGATGGTATATTGTTGGATGACGTTATTGCAGCACTGGCCGATGCGATCGTCGTTGAGGAATACCCGGACTACGCCAAAGGTCCTTGCGTATTGGTACTTGGGCATGACGGAACGGGAAAGCCGATCCATGTGTTGTGCGGCATAGCGAAGGGGCGTGAAACGCCCGCCGTTTTGATTACCGCCTACCGGCCGCAACCTGAGCGGTGGTCGGCAGATTTCTTGAAGCGAGTGAAGCCATGAAGCGCAGCACCACGGAATTTGTTCGCGAAGGTCAGTATGCGGCCGAAGTGGATGTCGAACTGATCGAGGATGACACCGGCTGGTCGCCCTATCTGTCGCTGGACGACGCCAAGAAGCTGGATGCCGTTCGCGTCGCACTGCGGGCTGGCGATATCGCCGCCGCCGCCAAACACGGCCGCGTATTCGAATTGCAGCCGGTAACGGATTAGCACACGAGGCAAAACCATCTCCCACGGCACGCCGGAGCCGGTGGTAAACACGGCGAGAAACTACAGCGGCCACCATTTCGGTGCTAGATAAGCCCTATGATGTTCGATCCTAATTGGCTCTGTTTGGACGTTCGCGCCGGGAGTTTGGGGTCAGAGTAAAATGCCACGTATCACCGTCCTCCGCACCAACGTCAGCACCTGGGTTCCCTTCCCCTCCCCGTCTTCGCGCGATGCGCTTCGCCGGGTCGGCCGGGAATGACAATGGGGTGCCGTTTCTCCGCGCCTCCGCGTGAATCCTTTCTTCGTTCATCACCATGAACAGCGCCCGTCCGTCCATCACCATGAACACATCTGCATCTGCTTCTCGCCTGTAACAACGCCGCGAGTGTCGCACCTTCTTGAATTGTTGGCATCGCGTACCCATTTCCACTGGCGTGTTTGACAATAGGAGACGGACCGGCGGCCTTCATGGCCTATCGATCTCTGCGCCCATACAGGAGAATGCGCGCCCGCACGCGCTCGCGACCGGCCTCGCCGGCGCCTCCGAAGAAGGAAGCCGATGCGCCTGTCGATCGCCGCCCGAAAACGGCCTCCGGAGGCCGCTGATGTTTCGAGGCTAAAGGCGGAGCGATTGCCATCGTTCCGCCTTCGGTTATACGGGCCTTAAGCGGCCTCGGTCGCTATCACTTCGATGTTGCCGCCGACGATGTCGGCCGGGCTCACGAACACCTTGAGCGGCGCCAGGGTCAGTTGCGGGCGGAAGGGGATGGTCAAAATCGTCTTGCCGCCGGAGCGGATCTGCCACGCCGCAATCGGCTTGGCGCCGGCATAGCCCGCCTGCCAGCTCACCACCGTGCGCTCGCCGTCCTTGGTCACCTTGACCTCGGTCGGCTGCACCAGCCCGACAGCCTTTTCCTGGAAATAATTGGTGGTGGCGCCATACATCGCCGCCGTATCCGCTTCGATTTTGGTGCGTTCCTCAACCGTCATCGGCCGGTCGATGGCCGCAGCGAGGTTCATCACCAACTGATCCTTGCTGGGGTC